>JBIIME010000004.1:0-39467 GCA_044338175.1 Rhodoluna sp. | reverse complement strand
CCGCGAGGGTTTGCCACCGCCGAAGATTCTCCGGCGCTGGAGTATTCATCTCATACTAGCCAATGGATCAAGTGCCTACATCCCGCTAATCTAAGGTCCAATAACATCAAAATTGAGGCTAATTGCCCTAAAAGCCCGCTAGCAAAGGACCCGGATCATGGCCAAGGCCACAACAGAGAAATTCAGCGCCGCTGAGCGTCAGGCAATGAAGGACAGAGCCCAAGAGCTCAAGAACAAGGCCAAGGGCCTAAAGGGCGAAGCCGAACTCATGGCCAAAGTCAAGGAAATGAACAAAGAAGATAAAGAGCTTGCATTGGCCATTCACAAGTTGATCACTTCTATTGCCCCTGAACTAGAGCCAAAGACTTGGTACGGAATGCCTGCTTACTACAAAAACGGCAAAGTGCTGGTCTTCTTCCAAAACGCTGGCAAATGGAAATCTCGTTACTCAACTCTTGGATTTGATGAGTCTGCGAACTTAGATTCTGGTTCTATGTGGCCAACATCATTTGCGCTAACGAAACTCACTCCTGCAAACAAAAAGGCGATTACCGACTTGGTTCTGAAAGCAATTCGTTAGAGGAAGATTTCAACTTCTACATGTTGACTGAAAAATAGTCAGGCCTGGCGTGGTTTGACGTCGTGATGTCTCGTTATGCTTTTTTTCATGAGTGCATTGCTCCTGGATATAGGTGGAACTAAGTGCAGTATTGCCTCTACTAACAACCTGGAAAATGTATTTGAACTAGTAACCGCAGACTATAAAACGCCCGAGAATATTCTTGCCCGATTAGCAATAGAAGCTGCTGAATTGATGGCCCAAGACAAAGCCGTTGATCGAGTTGGAATTAGCTTTGGTGGGCCGTTTGATTTTGCTAACCAAAAAGTTAAAAGATCAGTCCATGTTTCGGGTTGGGAAGAATTTGATTTTTCTGATTGGTCAATGCGTGTGCTCGGGCTACCAGCGGTTGCAGACAACGATGCAAATGTTGGAGCCCTCGGAGAGTTTGTTTCCAGAGGTTCGAAGATTTCAAACCTTGCTTACGTAACTATTTCCACTGGAATTGGTGCTGGGCTAATTGTTGCCGGCGAAATCTACCGCGGGCACGGAGAACTTGCGGGTGAACTGGGTCACATCGTGATTGATCCATCCGGCCCCGAAGACGAATCGGGTAACCGCGGAACTCTAGAGAGATTCTGCAGTGGTTACTGGCTCAGGAGAGACTACGGAAAGTCCGCGGAGGAGCTTCTTGCAGACGATGCTTTCTTATTGCAATACAGCACTCGATTAGCAGCGGGGTTATCAACTCTTGTGAGGCTTATAAACCCCGAGCTTTTGGTTCTGGGCGGCGGGATAGCTAAGGCTGGTCCTAGGTTAGAGTCTGCTTTATTGAATCAGCTGCAGAAACTTCTGGATCAGACGCAAACCAAACTGGAACTTTCAACACTGGGCAATGCAAATGTATTAATTGGAGCAAGAGAGCTGGCAAAAAATGAATTACGTGGCTGATTACCTGTCAAAAGTGAAAGAAGCTATCGACTTAGTCGATGCTTCCAAGATAGAAACACTTATTTCCTGGCTTTCAGAGATACGCGCTGCCAATCAAACAATCTTCACCATGGGTAATGGTGGCAGCTCTTCTACTGCTTCACACTGGGTCAATGATTTAGTTAAGGGCGCTTCCTATGAGAAAAGCGAGCGCTTCAAGGTGATGTGCCTTAATGACTCAGTGGCCACTCTCACCGCATACAGCAACGACGTTGCCTACGACCAAGCACTAGTTGAGCCACTAAAGAACTTCCTAGAACCAAAGGATCTCGTCATTGCAATATCTGGCTCTGGAAACTCTAGCAATGTCATTCGGTCTATTGAGTATGCAAAATCAATTGGCGCCCGGACTGTCGGACTGACTGGTAGAGATGGCGGGAAGCTAGGATCGTTGGTCGATCTTGAAATTAGGGTTCCAGAACCAAACATGGGTCGAATTGAAGATGTTCACATGATGATCACTCACGCGGTCTCATGGAGCTTTATTGAAAACGAAGGAAAATAGGTCTCGATTGTCAAAGCCATCCATAGTTGTCTGGTCCACAGCCTCCGCCACATTATTTTTTGCCAGAGCGTTCCTGTTTTCCACATGGGTGAGCCGTGGTCCTGAAGTTCAGGAGCTACTTGGTTTCAATGATCTCGAATTTGGAATCTTCACAATGTTGTATGCGGTGGGTGGACTACTTGGAATTTTCTTTGCCAGTTTCCTGGTGAAAAGATTCGGCTCTCGCATGATTGCCGCTCTGGGGTTCTCTATCGGGGCAGCGTCTCTGATGGGTATTGGGCTCTCAGTAGAACTCGGAATGATTTTGGTTTCAAGCCTGCTGTTGGTAGCAATTGGTACCCCAATGGCTATCGAGGACTTCGTTGGAAACTACGAAGGTAACGCCGCAGACAGAAAATCGAAGCGTTCAATTTTCCCTGCAATCCACGGTGCCTATGGAGTCGGAATGCTCGGCGGTGCGGCGGTATCTAGTTGGGCAATCGATCAAGGAATTGGATTGGCTGGTCACTACTTTGTTACAGGTTTATTTGTTGCCGCAATCTCAGTTGCCGCGGGTATTTTGCTGCCTTCTCGTCCATCAACTAGCGAGACCTCAGCAAAGTCGACAACCAAAGGTCAGACCAGAAAAGTTTGGAGTGAAAAACGTAGCTTGCTGATTGCGGTAGTTGGATTCTCATTCATCATGGCCGAGATGTCGGCTGGAACCTGGGTGCCAATTGCACTGACCGGTTCTGGTTATTCAGGGTCGGACGCTGCAATCATGTTCGGTATCTTCTGGATAGCAATTACTGCCGGAAGGCTTGTTGGTGGTTTCATAGTTGACGCCGTTGGCAGATCACGCACCATCTTGTTCTCTGCCCTCTTGGCAGCTAGCGGTATAGCTGTGTTCATCGCCCAGGATCTCATCAACCTGCCACTACTGGGCCTGATTCTTTGGGGTCTTGGCATTGCTATGGGATTCCCGATGTCAGTTGCATCGATGGGAGATCAGGAATCTATGGCGCCAGCTCGAATCAACATGATAATCACCGTGGTTTACATTTCTTCTATTACCGTGGGTCCAGCTCTTGGAACCCTAGGTGAGTTTGCTGGTTTGTATGTGGCATTTGGAATCCCGCTGGTGTTTATGTTGATCGCGGCAATCCTGAGCCCAATCACCAAGCCAATAGATAACGAAGGTAAGCGCATCTAGCTTCAAGAGTTCAGCTGGTCGAAACACTTTGTTGGGTTGGAACTTCCCGGAATGAAGTATTGTCATAACATACTTTGATTTAGGAGAGCAAGCGGATGCGCAAGACCGAAGTAATCCTCCCGCTTTCGATTTTTTCCAAGCTGGATCGTAAATCTGCTGTTCCTCTTTATTTCCAGCTCTCGGAGATTCTGGAGAAATCCATTCTTTCTGGACAGTTAGCTGCCGGCGATCGCCTAGAAAATGAGATATCAATTTGTGAGCGCCTTGGTCTATCTAGGCCAACAATTCGAAGGGCTATCGAAGAGCTTGTGGACAAAGGATTACTTGTTCGAAGACGCGGACTAGGAACGCAAGTTGTGCATGGTCAAGTTACTCGCGGTGTTGAACTCACATCTTTATTTGACGATCTTGAACGCGCCGGAAGAAAACCCTCAACAAATGTTATTGAATTCAAACTTGTGCCTGCAGATGCAATTGTTGCGCAGCAGCTTGGAGTAGCAGTTGGGCAAGAAGTGGTTTTTCTCCACAGAGTAAGAAGCGCGGGTAAAACACCAGTTGCCGTAATGCAGAACTGGATTCACCCTCGCTTTGAACACTTGACCGAGAAAGATGTTTCTAAATCCGGTCTCTATGAGTGGCTTAGGGGACAGGGAGCATCAATTCAAGTTGCAAAGCAAAAAATTGGTGCCCGTCGAGCGAGTGTCAAAGAATCAAACCTGCTAGAGATTGAAAAGAATTCACCGGTTCTAACAATGGATCGAACGGCATTCGATAACTCAGGTGTCGCTTTGGAGTATGGCCACCACTGCTATCGAACAGATTTGTATTCTTTTGAGTTCACTATCGTTGAGCGCTAGTGAACTTACATAAGGCTAACTTTGTAACAAATTTTGCCCTGGCTTGGGTTTGGGGCTTAGTTGAAAAACACTGGCCTTCGAGGGCTTAGGTATCTTTTTCATAACGGGAGATGGAATCGAGCTTAATTGTCCTTACAAACCGCAATAATTATCAGCAGTCGGGTCTTTCCGACCATTTAAATGAAAACGAGAGGTTATCTCAATGAACATCAAGAAGCTAGCTGCTCTTGTTGCCGTTTCCGCGTTAGTACTAACCGGATGTGCAACAACCGCAGCAGAAGAAGAAACAGCAGCACCAGCAAGCGACTTCAAGATCTGTGTTTACACACACGGTGACGGTGGAGGTTTCTGGACTGTAGCACAAAAGGGTGCTGAGCAGGCCGGTGTTGACCTAGGTATCACAGTTGACTACCAGGGCTCAACAAACGACTCTGCAAAGCAGGCTCAGACAATTGAGGCTGGTATCGCAGGTGGCTGTGACGCAATCGCAGCTTCAGCTCCAGACCCAGGTGCAATCAAGGATGCAATGTTGGCAGCAGCTGCCGCTGGCATTCCTACAGTAACCATGAACTCTGGATCCGCAGTGTTCAAGGAGCTTGGTGCAATCACCCACGTTGGTCAGGATGAATTCATCGCTGGTCAAGAAGCCGGTCTTCGTTTCAACGAAGCTGGTTTGACAAAGATTCTTTGTCCTCTACAGGAAGCAGCAAACGTTGGTCTTGAAGAGCGTTGTGCAGGAGCAGCAGACACATTCGATGGTGAAGTTGTTAACTTCAACCTAGATGGCGGTCTTGCTGACCTTACAGCTGCATCTGCAAAGATCAAGGCTGCTTTGGAAGCTGACCCAACCTACGATGGCGTGTTCGCATTGAACGCTGACATCGCAGCAAAGGCAGTTCTACCAGCAGTTACTGACCTAGGTGTAGAGATGTACATCGGAACAGTTGACATGTCAGCTGAGGCTCTAGATGCTATTGAGGCCGGAACAATTGCTTTCGCAATTGACCAGCAGCAGTACGCACAGGGTTACCTATCGGTTGCCTTGCTATACCTAAACCTAACCAACGGTCACACCCTTGGTGGAGGTCTACCTATGTACACCGGTCCTGGCTTTGTTGACTCAACAAACGTCGCGACTGTTAAGGCACTGGTAGCAGCAGGTACTCGCTAGTCGTATCATAGAAACACAAGGCAGGTGGGCTAGAAATTTTTTCTAGCCCACCTGTTTTCTAAGAGAAACAAACAGGAAACCGAGGATTCATTCATGTCAAACGCAGTCAAAGACGAACGCGTTCAAAAAACTTCTTTCATTACAAATCTCCTAAGACGGCCAGAATTTGGTGCCCTTATGGGTGCACTGGCAATTTTCGTCTTGTTCTCATCGGTAGACACAACCGGAAACTTTGGACAGCCGGGCGGTATCGCTGGCTGGACCGACATTGCAGCGCCAATTGGAATTGTTGCGGTATTCGTTGCACTCCTAATGATTGGTGGAGAGTTTGACCTTTCTACCGGGATTATGGTTGGCTCATCCGGCCTGTTGGCGGGACTGATAGTCACAGAACTAGGGCTGGATATCTGGACCACGATCGCACTCGTTCTGATTTTCGCGGCTGCTATCGGACTACTAAATGGTTGGTTGGTGGTTGCAACCGGATTACCTTCGTTTATCGTCACCCTAGCTACGTTCTTCGTGCTTCGTGGCTTAAACCTCGCGGTAACAAAGGGCTTCACTGGAACAGTTCGAGTGAGCGAAACCGACAAAGCTGTCAACTACGATCAGGCTGCTGCCATTTTTTCTAGCAAGATAGAAATTTTCGGAGCTAGCTTTCAGATTTCGATTCTCTGGTGGATATTCTTTACACTGCTGGCTACCTGGATTTTGAATAGAACCAAATTTGGTAACTGGATTTTTGCTGCTGGAGGTGACCCAAACGCAGCTCGTAACGCTGGGGTTCCTGTCATAAGAACAAAAATCATTCTTTTTGTTATGGCTTCCCTAGCGGCAGGTTTCGTGGGAATCATGGTAGTTCTGCGCCTAAAGGGCATGCAAGCTGGTCAGGGTGTTGGAATTGAATTCTTCTACATCATCGCAGCTGCTGTTGGTGGAACACTCCTCACCGGTGGTAAGGGATCTGCTATTGGCGCGGCTCTTGGAGCAACAATCATGGGTATGGCTTACATCGGTATCCCTTACGCACTTTGGGATTCAGATCTAACTTGGTCCTTCCTGGGATTGATATTGTTTGCCGCAGTACTAATCAACAGCTTTGTTGGAAAAAGAGGCATGAAGGGAAAGAAGAAATGACCGCTGCCCTAGAGTTAAAAAACGTCACCAAGCAGTTCGGTAGCGTTATTGCAATGACCGATGTATCCATGGAGGTCACCGCTGGAAGTGTTACCTGTGTGCTGGGTGACAATGGAGCTGGTAAGTCCACCCTGATCAAGACCCTATCCGGTGTTCACAAAGCAACATCGGGTGAGTTCTTGATGGATGGTCAGCCTGTTGACTTTGGCTCCCCACGCGATGCAATTGCCAAGGGAATTGCAACCGTGTACCAGGACCTAGCAACTATTCCGATGATGTCGGTCTGGCGAAACTTCTTCCTTGGTAACGAGATGACAATAGGTTGGGGTCCTTTCCGGATGCTTGACATCAAGAAGATGAGGGCTATTTCAAAGCACCAACTTCTTGAGATGGGCATCGACCTTCGAGACACCGATCAGCCAATTGGAACCCTCTCCGGTGGAGAGCGTCAGGCAGTAGCTATTGCCCGCGCTGTTTACTTCGGAGCAAAGGTATTGATTCTGGATGAGCCAACCTCCGCACTTGGAGTTCGTCAGTCAGGAATCGTTTTGAAGTATGTTCTTTCAGCCAAGGAAAGAGGTGTTGCGGTTGTATTCATCACTCACAACCCACACCACGCATTCTTAGTTGGAGACCGCTTCTACCTTCTAAACCGAGGAAAGATGATCAACGAATTCCAGCGCAAGAACGTCAAGCTGGACGAGTTGACAATGGCTATGGCTGGTGGAGCAGAGCTGGAAGCTCTAACTCACGAGATTTCCCAAGTAAAGGGCGAGTAACTCTAAAAAACCGAACGGCCGCTAACAATTTGTTGGTGGCCGTTCGCTATTTTTATGACTAAATCTCTAAGGCCTATTCTCGGGCTTGGTAAGCGCAGTTAGTGTTCCTGTCTCCAGCTCCAAACGCAGGGCCTTGAGTAGGTCCTTGAGACCCGTGGGTCCTAACCCAAGGACTTCTTTGGAAGCCTTGTTAGACAAGGAAGTATCGATAGGGACTGCCGCTGGAAACAGCTCAGACACTGGTGGATCAGAACGCAAAAGCAGCTTGGCATCTAGCTCAAATACCTCACAAACCAACTTGGCTAGTTCGAATCGCTCGATTGCGTCATCGCCAACCAGATGAAAAGTTCCAGTCGCATTTCGTTTAGCAACTCGTTCTATTTGCGCACCAATTTCAGCAGCAAGTGAAGGGGTCGCAACTTTGTTGACTCGATCTCCGCCCCAAACCGTAAAGGTCTCGCCCCTGCTCAAAGTAGACACAAGTGAAGTTACGAAGTAACCAAAACCAACGTCTTGGCTTCTTGGACCATCAGTTTTGGTTTGGTGAAAGCCCATGACTCCCCCGATGCGACAGACTGCACCGTTTTCTGGAGCTAGGTCTCTAACTACTTGCTCACCCATGGCCTTAAGGAAACCATAGAAATTCACTGGGTTACCTCTATTGGATTCCAACGAAAGATGTGTGGTGCCATCCATTACCCAGTCGGTTGAGATGTAAATAGATTTCGATCCGGCCCTGTTGGAAGCTTTGACAACCCTTGAGGTCATCCCAACAAAACTGTCGTAAGCAAAGTCTCGATCCTGCAGCAGCCTGTTGAAATCGTTTGCAATTGCGCAGTGCACGACGGCGTGTGTGCCCACTAGGGCAGCGCTAATTGAGTCTTCGCTGGTGAAATCCACCAGCTTGGTTTCCCAGGGTAGTTTGCTTTCGGATCTAACTAAGCCAAATACTTCGTGACCATAGCTTTGCAAAACTGAAGCGATGTTGCTGCCAACGAAACCAGTGGAACCGGTGATGGCAATCTTCATTAGTTTTGTGGGAAGCCCAGGTTTAGTCCACCGTGGCTTGGGTCAAGCCATCTAGAAGTAATGACCTTGGTCTGGGTAAAGAAGCGGAAGCCTTCTTCTCCGTGAGCTCGGCTGTCGCCGAACAAGGAGTGCTTCCAACCACCGAAGCTAAAGTACGCTACCGGAACTGGAATTGGAACGTTGATTCCAATCATTCCCACCTGAACCTGGTTCTGGAACTTACGAGCCGCTCCACCATCGTTAGTGAAAATTGCAGTTCCATTTCCAAACTGTCCGGAGTTGATTAGGTTTAGTCCCTCTTCATAGGTCTTGACTCGAACTACCGATAGCACAGGACCAAATATCTCTTCGGTGTATACCTTGGATCCAGTAGGGACGTTATCGATCAAAGTTGGGCCAAGCCAGAATCCGCCTGGTGCACCATCTGGAACAACACCGCGGCCATCGACGACAACTTTGGCGCCGTCCTGTTCTGCGATTTCAATATATGAAGCAACCTTGTCGCGGTGGACCTTGGTTACAAGTGGTCCCATGTCGCAGCTTCGTCTTCCGTCTCCAACTTTGATCTGCGACATGCGCTCGGTGATCTTGGCAATTAACTCATCGGCAACTGGCTCAACTGCAACCACGACCGAGATCGCCATGCAACGCTCTCCAGCAGAACCGAAGCCGGCGTTCACCGCAGAGTCAGCAACTAGGTCTAGATCGGCGTCAGGAAGTACCAGCATGTGGTTCTTAGCTCCACCAAGAGCCTGAACTCTCTTTCCGTTTTGGGCAGAGGTTTCGTAGATGTATCTAGCGATTGGAGTTGATCCAACAAAGGAGATTGCTGCAACATCTGGGCTATTTAGTAGGCCGTCTACAGCTTCCTTGTCGCCGTGTAAGACGTTGAAAACTCCATCTGGCAAGCCAGCTTCTTTCCATAGCTCAGCCATCCAGTTGGTAGCCGATGGGTCCTTCTCGCTTGGCTTGATAACAACCGTGTTTCCGGCCGCAATAGCTACTGGGAAGAACCACATTGGAACCATGGCCGGGAAGTTAAACGGGCTAATGATTCCAACAACACCCAATGGTTGTTTGATTGAGTAGACATCCACGTTGGTCGATGCATTCTCCGAGTATTCGCCCTTCAATAGGTGCGGCAGGCCACAGGCAAACTCAACTACTTCTTGACCGCGAGTGATCTCTCCCAAAGCGTCCGAAAGCACCTTTCCGTGCTCGGAGGTGATGATCTCTGCTAGCTCGCCCTTCTTAGCCTCTAGCAGCTCACGGAAGCGGAACATGATCTGCTGGCGTCTGGCAAGCGATAGGTCACGCCAGGCTGGAAATGCCTCCTTAGCAGCAGCGATGGTAGCTGCAATCTCAGCGCCGTTGGCAAAGCCAACGCGCTTGGTAGCCTCACCTAGCGCTGGATCAAAAACGTCTCCAAATCTTCCAGATTGACTCTGAACACTCTTACCGTTGATCCATAGTGGAACTGTCTGCATTTTCGCTACCTCATCCTTATTTGTTGAAATCTTACTTGTGAACCAAATTGGCCGCTTGGGCCACAGCTTTTGAAACATCGTTGTCGTGTGGGTATAAAAGAGTCCTACCGACGACGAGACCCTTTACGCCAGGAAGTGCCAAGGCTTTGGACCAAGAGCCAAAAGTTGCCTCTTGGTCCGAGCTTCCCTCTCCGCCAAGAAGCAGCGTTGGAAGAGTGGTCGCATCCATAACTCTTTCCATGTTTTCAACTACAGGTAGCTTGAGCCATGACCAGGCGCTTGTTGAACCAAGGCCAGAAGAGATGGCAACCGAGAGCTCTACGGCTTCAGCTGTGAGTCGGTTTACAGCTTTACCATCAACCCAGTCACTCATGAATGGCTCCAGCAGCATCGGCACTTCGTGCTTAGCGCACTCGTCAATAACTTTTGCAGTGTGTTCTAAAGTTCTAACGGTTCCTGGGTCTTGCAAATTGATACGCAAAAGATTCTTGCCCATGTCGATGCCTTGCTGCTTCAATGAAGCTGCTGTGTAAGCGGTGTAGCGATCATCGAATTCGAAACTGGAACCTTTCAAGCCGCCGCGGTTCATCGAACCAACCGCAATCTTGCCCTCAAGAAGACCCATCAGAGTTAGCTCTTCTATTACATCCGGTGTTCCTAGAACACCATCAACCTTTGGGTTCTCTAAAGCTGTTGCGAATCTTTCAAGCAATTCTTTTCTTGAGCCCATGGCGGAAGTATTGCCGTTAACCGCCAGAGCTCCCCTGGCTGGATGATCAGCTGCAAGCAAAAATAGATTGCCATCACCTTGAATAAGAGGCCTGCGTTTTCTGTTCTTGAGCGCTTTAGCAATAGCTCCTGGATCAGAAGCTCTTAGCTCCTTGATCTGCTCAAAACTTAGTCCCATTTTTGGGCCTCCATGATCTTGCTGACTTCATCATAGGTTGGCATAGCCGTTGAACATTCAAGTCTGGAAGCCACGATGGCTCCTGCAATGTTGGCAAAGCGCAGGATTCTTTGTAGGTCCCAGCCTTGAAGCAAACCGTAGCAGAGAGCACCTCCGAAAGAATCCCCAGCCCCTAGGCCGTTGACTACCTCCACCGCGTATGGTGGAACCTCAACGGACTCGTTTTTGGTCTTAGCCAAAACCCCCTTAGGTCCTTGCTTCACGATGGCAATTTCAACACCGCGCTCCAACAAAGCATCGGCTGCACGCTCGGGCTCAGTTTCACTAACCGCAACTTCACACTCTTCTTTATTGCCAACGGCAATTGTCACAAACGGCAAAGCTTTGGCAATCTGCTGGGTAGCATCAGCCGGGTTAGTCCAAAAAGCCGAACGGTAATCCAAATCCAAGATGGTGTGCTGGGCCTTTGCTCTTGCTTTCAGAGCAGCTAGGTTTGCCTGCCTGGAGGGATCTTGACTAAGGCCGGTCACGGTGGACCAAAAGATCTTCGCCGCTTTGATGGCATCTAGATCTAGTTCCGATTCGGAAATTTCTAGGTCAGGAGCCTTGGGTTCGCGATAGAAATATATTGGGAAATCATCCGGTGGAAAGATTTCGCAGAAAACAACCGGAGTCTTTAGGTGTTCTGTTCGACCGACGTAGCGACTGTCGACATTTAGGCGCTCAAGTTCTTGAATCAAATAGTTTCCAAAGGGGTCATTGCCCACTTTGGTAATCACTGCAGAGTTGAGTCCGTACCTGGCACCAGACACTGCAACGTTGGTTGCAGAGCCGCCAAGGAACTTTCCAAAAGAGGTAACTTCTTCAAGTCCGACTCCGGTTTGCAGGGGGTAGATGTCCACGCCAATTCGACCCGTGGTTATTAGATCGAAAACCATTGACTACCTCCGATTACAAGTCTGCCACAACTTCAATAATTTGTCATAACAAACTTTTAGAGCGAAACGGAGACGGTTTTACCTGTCTGTGACGACTCCAGAGCAGCGTTGGCTAGAACCAGTGCAGCTCGGCCATCTTCAAACTCAGGGCTATTGGAAGCCTCGCCACGCACCTTCTTCATGAATTCGGCTAGCTCTAGCAGGTAGGAGTCCATATAGCGCTCCAGGAAGAAGTTTTGGTACGGCTCTTTGACCTCAGCGCTTGACTCGTTATAGAGCCTCACGTTGGTGTTTGTAAGGTTTTCAACCCGCAGCATTCCCTTGTCCCCAAAGGCTTCCATTCTCTGATCGAAGCCATAGATGGCATGACGGGAGTTGGTGATTAGCACCAATTCATCGTTAGCGCCGCGCAGGGTAACGCTGGTAGCGTCGTAGTCGCCCAGGTCCTTGATTTCACTCGAGAACTGGTTGAATCCATTGGCTGTTACCGAAACGATGTTCGGAACAAAGAACCTACCCATATCAAAGTCGTGGATAGTCATGTCCCGGTAGATACCTCCAGAAACAGCCAAGTACTCTTTCGATGCCGGGGCAGGGTCTCTAGAAATCAAAACCAGCTGTTCTAGCTTTCCAATTTCACCGGCTTGGACTCTCTGGTGAACCGAGTTGAAGTGTGGGTCGAAACGGCGGTTGAAACCAAGCACGATTGGAATGGTTGCCTTGGCTGCCTTATCGCGCATGGCGTCAACTCTTTTGATGTCTAGATCAATTGGCTTCTCGCACAGAATGGGGATGTTGGCATCGATTGCCGCGCTGATTAGATCCAAATGGGTTGGGGTTGGGGATGCAACGATTATGGCATCCACCTTGGATGAATCGAAGCAGTCCATCGCTTCAGCAGTTGCAACACCGCCGTATTGCTCGGCTGTTTTCTTTGCCCCTTCAACGAAAACATCAGCCACCATGGTCAACTCTGCACCCTCAGTTCTGGCAACACTGCTGGCGTGGACCTGACCTATTCGACCGGTACCAATCAAACCAAATCTCATTGGTGCATTCACTTGGGGCTCCTCATTTGTTGGTGTGAAACAGCTATGTAATAACAAATCATAGATGCTAAAGAAGGCCTAAAAAGTAAAAACCCATGAGGACCAGTGACTGGCCCACATGGGTTCAAACCTAGTTTTGCTAGCCCCTGATTGCTTTGGCAAACTCTCTAAACGAACGAACTAGCTTGTTCATGTCGTTTTGGGTATGTGCAAAAGAAACCAGCCACTGCTCATCAAGACCCGGAGGGGTAATGATGCCTCGGTTTAGGCCCCATAGCCAGCTCAGCTCCGCAACCTCAAAGTCAGTTGCTTTGAAATCGCGGTAGTTGCGAACTGGGGTTGGTGACCAAATAACGGCACCCTTCACTCCGAATCCAACTGTGTGAGCTGGAAGAGCATACTCGTCGATGATTTTGTCAATTGCATCAAGGGTTGCGTTGTTGATTGACTCTGCCTTGTCTAGAGCTTCTAGAGTTGCAATGTTGTCAACTGCAATTGCTGCGGCAACAACAAGTGGGTTTCCGTTGTAGGTACCAAAGTGAGCCATGCGACCGTCAACGACTGTCTGCATGAATTCTTTCTTACCTCCAAAAGCAGCAAGTGGTAATCCACCACCAATGCTCTTGGCAAGAGTAATTAGATCTGGCTTCACGCCAACTCTGATTGCAGCTCCAGCAACACCTGCGGTTAGACCGGTCTTAACCTCGTCAAAGATAAGTGCGATTTTGTGTTTGTCACACAATTCTCTAACTGCTTTTAGATAACCCTCATCAGGCAAAATAATCGAAAGGTTTTCGATAATGGGTTCCATCATCAGAGCGGCAATTTCCTTGCCGTGTTTTTTCATGATGGCTTCTAGTCGAACGGTGTCGTTGTATGAAACAACATAGACCTCGCCACCTTCAATTTCTGATGGGTAATAAGGTTTTGGTGCGGTTATGGAACCAAGTTTCTCAACTGGTGCCTTCACCGATACCAGAAGTGGATCGTATCCACCGTGGTATCCACCTTCGATTTTGATGATTGCCTTTTTACCGGTTGCTGCTCTGGCAGCACGAATCGCATACATTGTCGATTCGGTACCTGAGTTGGTAAAGCGCAACATGTCTATGTCGAACCGCTTCTGGAACCTTTCAGCTGCCTCTGTTGCCAGAGGTCCTGGGGTAACAAATAGCGTTCCAACAGAGCGCATTGCCTTCTTGACTGCCTTCACAACGTCTTTGTTGAGGTGGCCAACCAACATCGCTCCAAAGCCCATAGATAGGTCAAGTAGCTTCCGACCGTCTACGTCTTTGAAGTAAGCGCCCTTGGCGGACACTATTGATATTGGATGTGGATCCCAGTGCTGGAAACTCGAGGTTACGCCTAGCGGCAGAACCTTGCTCGCACGTTTGTTGTGCGTGCCTGAGTTTGTAGTTAGGGAACGAAATGTAGCCCACTCTTGGGCTAGTAACTTCTTCACCCTCGTCTTGCTAATCGGGGTGTATTTCTCTGGTACTCGGCGCCTTCCGGCAGGATCGTGTTTTAGGTTTAGAACTTTGGACACGTTCTATCACTCCTTCGTGTCCTTCCATTCTCTCCTAGGAATGAAATAAACACCAATCCTTGAAGACACTGGTAAGTAAGGGGTGTTTTTTGAAAAGAACTTTTTGTTTTTTGGACTTTCTTGTTTTTATTCCCCCTGTACTTTTGTCCCATAAACTTTAGGGATGAAAGCGGACCTTTTTACCCTTGGCGCAATTTTTTTATGGGCTTCATTAGCTTCTCTTGTGACTTTACTTTCCAACGTTCCGCCTTTTTTGTTAACCGGAATTGGCTTAATCATTGGCGCACTGGTTTCTTTGCCCGCGCTTAGATCGGGATTAACTCCGTGGAAAATTCCAATCAAAACTTTGCTAATTGGTGTTTACGGATTATTTGGCTATCACTTTATGCTTTTTCTCGCACTCCAAACAGCTCCTGCGGTCGAAGCAAATCTTGTAAACTACCTTTGGCCGCTAATGATTGTCTTACTCAGCCCGATATTTACTAAATCACTTTCTTTGAACTTCCGATATGTTCTTGCTGCTATCTCCGGATTCGCGGGTGCAGTGATCGCTATAACTTACAACGGTTCAGGTTTGAGCTCTCTTTCAATTGAGCTCGGTTACCTCTTCGCTCTCGCGGCAGCAGTGATCTGGGCAACTTACTCTTTGGCTACCACTAAGGTTCCGCGATTTCCTACCGCAGCAATTGGGCTCTTCGCTCTGGTCTCAGGGGTTCTAGCAATCGGAGCCCACTTCCTCTTCGAGCCAGCTGCTTCGATAAGCCCAGCTGATTGGTTACTTCTTCTGGTTCTTGGAGTTGGCCCACTGGGAGGAGCTTTCTACCTCTGGGATGCAGCTCTCAAGGTAGGCGATCCGAGAAGAATTGGTTTGCTGGCATTTTTGACTCCGCTACTTTCAACCGCTCTGCTGGTGGTGGTGAGTGGAAACTCACTTAGCTGGCAATTGCTACTAGCAACTGGGTTGATTGTTGGCGGAGCACTGCTTGGATCGCGCTCACCTAGTGGGTCGAAGAACAAATAGGCCCTTATCTGGGAAACTATACGAGTGAGTAATCTTCCTGGAAATACTAAAAAACCAATCAGTATCTTAGAAACCATCTTGAATTTCGTTCGCGGATCACTAATTGGAATCGCGGAGTTGATTCCTGGTATTTCTGGTGGAACAATCGCGCTAATCACCGGTGTTTACAAGCGCGTGATTGATTCTGCGGCTGAAGCAGTGCGCGGCATAGTCTTGCTATTTGGTTTCTCTAAATCTAACCTTGCAAAATCCACTACCCACTTCAAGGCCATATCTTGGTCACTTCTTATCCCGATGTTAATTGGCATGGTTACCGCAATCTTTGTTGGGGCGGGAATTGTTGAGCCGCTTTTGGAGCAGTATCCAACTGTTACCAAAGCTGTATTTGCTGGTCTAATCGCAGCTTCGCTTTTTGTTCCAATAACGCTTTCCGGTATGGGTTGGAAGCTGAGTCATTATCTAGTGTTGGTGCTATCGGCATCGGCAGCATTCGCCTTTACTTCTATACCTAGGGCTGCGGATGCTGATCCAAGTTTTCTTGTGATTGTGGTTTCGGCTGCGTTTGCGGTTTGTGCATTGGTGCTGCCGGGTATTTCCGGATCTTATTTATTGCTTGCCCTCGGCATGTATGCCCCGACCTTGGCGGCTGTGAATGATCGTGACTTTGGATACCTTGGAACTTTTGTTTTGGGAGCAATTCTTGGATTAGCTTCTTTTGTGTCTTTGCTGCAGTGGCTCCTTGCCAACAAGATCAAGATGACCATGGTTGTCATGACCGGGTTGATGCTTGGTTCACTGAGGGCTCTCTGGCCTTGGCAAAGCGACACTGGAGCTATCTTGATGCCGGAAGCTAACTTCGGGCTAGAGCTATTGACATTCGGTGTTGGCTCAGCAATTGTCTTTGGTTTGGTAATTCTCGAGCGTCGGATGGGTCACAAATAGTTTGACGAATTCAGGTTCCAGCACAAAAAAGCCTTGGGTTGCGATGTACGCAATTGCTGGGTTAATCTGGGGCGCTTCCTTTTTGTTTATTGAACTTGCTCTCACCTTTTTGACACCTATTGGGGTCGCTTTTGCCAGAACTTTCTTCGGTGCGCTGGCCATGCTGATTGCAATGTTTATCTTCAAATCCAAGCTGCCAACAAGCTTCGAGGCTTGGAAGCGTCTAACTGTTGCCGGCATCTTGATGAGCTCAGTTCCGTTTGTGCTGTTTGCTTATGCTCAGACCCAGGTCACCAGTGCTTTAGCGGCAATCATCAATGCGGTTACACCTATTACTACCGTGATTGTGATCTTAATTGCCTTTAGAACCGAGAAGCTAAAACCCCATGTAATAACTGGAATTGTCATTGGTTTACTGGGGGTACTGGTTGTTTTGGGCGCTTGGCAAGGCTTTGGTGAGAATGATCCGCTAGCCATTCTTGCGATGCTGGTTGCGGTCATTCTTTATGGAATCGGAACCCCTTATGTGCGAAAGTACGTGACACCCCTGAATCTGGCTACTGAAGTTTCGGTTTTCGGGCAGATTGGAACGGCTGCTCTAACTTTGCTGCCCATTTATCTACTGTCCGGCCCGCTAATCACCGCTACACCAGATATCCAATCGGTATTTGCAATTGTGACACTGGGGGCTCTTGGTAGCGGTGTTGCCTACCTTCTTTACTACAAGATTCTGGATGTGGTGGGAAGTGCTGTTGCTTCGTCCGTTACATACATCACACCGGTTATTGCGGTGATTCTTGGCGTAATACTTCTGGGTGAGAAGCTGCACTGGTACGAACCCGTTGGTGGAGTGATTGTGATCTTAGGAGCTGCCATATCCCAAGGAAGTGTTCTCAGTCTGTTTAGGAGAAAAGCAATTGCTTAGCGCTATCAGGGCTTCCAAGGTAGACCTAGTTCTGCTTGCGGTTGCGATTGTTTGGGGCGCAAGCTACCTTGCTGCCAAGGCCATCACTCCTTTTGCAACCGTTCCTGCAATGCTCTCGGTTCGCTTTGGAATAGCCACCCTTGCCATGATCGCCATCTGGCTTATTCGCCGCAAAAAGTTTTCCAAAACAGACTTGGTGCTTGGGACCCTATTCGGCCTTACCCAGTCGGCGATTATGACCGTTGAGACCTTTGGCCTGAAGATAACTTCAGCAACCAACGCTGGACTCTTGATTAGCTTGACCATTATTTTTACCCCGATCATGGAGTCCGCTTGGAAAAAGCGTTGGCTTCCAAGATCGTTCTTTCTAGCGGCCGTTGGAGCCATTGTTGGTGTTGGGCTACTGGTAACAGGAAACGGGATTCAAGAGCCAAACTGGGGAGACGTGCTGCTATTCATTGCAGCCATTGTCCGAGCAGTTCACGTAACAGCCCAAGGGGTGCTAACCAAGAACCGTGAGGCAAGTAGCTTCAACATGATTTTGATGCAGTGCCTAACAGCAACGGTTGTCTTCTTCATCTTTGATATTCCAGGTGCCTTTGATGCAATCGCAACCTTTGGTCCTGCCCAGTGGGCAGGGACTTTGTTCTTGGCACTATTTTGTTCGGTGTTTGCCTTTGTTGCTCAACTCTGGGCAATTAGAAGAACTTCGGCCTCGAGATCATCCCTACTGTTAGCAACCGAACCTATTTGGGCAGTTGTGATTGCGGTGCTATTTGGTGGTGAGACCCTTGCGGTGATTGGAATCATCGGAGCGGCGGTTATCATCATCAGCACTTACATTGGGCAAGGAATTGAATCCAAGCACCGAGAGAAACTAGAGCACGCGGAGAGGAAGCCGGAGAGCTCCGCTAGCTGATGCTGGCACCACAGGATTGTTTGGCTTGACCGAGTCAACAACTCTAAATTCTTCACCAAGACGAGGTCTTGGATCTGCTTCTGATTTGTTTGGCCAGTGCGCCATCGCCCATTCGGCCAACGCGGTAATCGAAAGCGATGGATTCACACCAGGATTTGCAGACAGTGCTGAACCATCGACAATGTGTAATCCTGGCTGACCGAACACTCGAAGATAACCATCCACCACCCCTTTGTTGGCATCATTACCAATTACCGCACCACCAAGGAAGTGCGCGGTGAGTGGAATACCAAATGGTTCTCCAATTACGGCACCTGGTGTGCCATTTACGTCCTTGGCTATTTCTTTTGCAACAGTGTGTCCCATGGGAACCCAAGCCGGGTTTGGTTCACCGTGACCCTGCTTGGATGTCAGTCTTCTTTTCCAGTAAGTAGTAAGTGAGTTATCTCGTGATTGCATCACGAGCAAGATCAATGTTCGCTCTGGCCAGGTGCGGAGGTTGTAAAAGTTTGGAAGCTTGGTCAGATTCTTGAGCGTTACCCCAATCAACCTAAAGATATTTGGGGCTTGGCCTTTAGGACCACTGGCAACAACTGACTGCAAGAGGCCCATAAAGCCTGAGCCGCGTCCGTATCTAACGGGTTCGATGTGAGTATCGGCATCTGGGAAAACAGAAGAGGTAATTGCCGATCCCTTGGAAAAGTCGACTTCTTTACCCTTAGCAACAACACCAAGCAGTGACTCACTGTTGGTTCGAGAAAGCTCACCAAGTCTTGGGCTAACTCCCGAAAGGTTTCCTTTCGCGCGAACCGAATGCAAAAGCTTGGCTGAGCCCAAAGCCCCTGCAGCAACTACAACTTCTGGAACGGTGATGGTGTGCTTCTTGGGAAACAATTTATCACTTTGAATCAAGGTCAAGGTGTAACCGTTTGGTACCTGCTCAATGTTCACAACCTTAGTTAGCGGCATTATCTTGGTGCCTAGTTTTTCGGCCAAGTAAAGATAGTTTTTGACAAGCGTGTTCTTGGCGCCATGCCTACAACCAGTCATGCACTCACCGCAATTAATACATCCGGTACGCGAAGGTCCCTTGCCGCCAAAGTATGGATCCTCTACAGTCTTCCCCTCTTCACCAAAGTGGATTCCCACGGGTGCCATCTGAAAGCTAGAGCCAAAACCCAGACGGTCACTGGCCTTCTTGAGTGCTTCATCTGCAGGGGAAAAGTATTTATTTGTTTCAACGCCCAGCATTCGCTCGGCCTGGTCATAGTAGGGCTCGAGAAGTTTTTCCCAGTCGGCCATGTCTGACCAGCTGCCAGTTGAAAAGAATCTTGCAGGTGGTCGATAAAGAGTGTTTGCATAAACAAGAGAACCGCCACCAACACCGGCGCCGGACATTACAAGAACATTTTTCAGAAGATCTATGCGCTGAATGCCCTTCAGGCCAAGCTTTGGGAAAAAAAGGAATTTCTTTAGGTTAAAGGAGGTCTTAGCAAAATCGTTATCTTCAAATCTGGCACCAGATTCAATCACTAGGACTTTGTAGCCTTTTTCACTCAGGCGCAGTGCTGCAACAGATCCACCGAAACCGGATCCGATTACCACAACATCAAAGTCCTCTGACAAACTCCACCCAATTCTTATTCTCGTACTGCTCCCAAGCACTGTTTGGCTTAAAGTCCAGCTTTTCATACAGCCTAAGGGCGCCGGATTCATTTCCGCTATCGACGTTGAGTTCAATGAAACTCCGGCCAGCTGCAACGCTGTGATTGATAGCGTGTTGCAGCAGGGTTTGACCAAGGCCCAGACCTTGGAATTTGTGGGCAACGCCTAGAACATCCACGTACCCGCCGTTTAGGTGATAGTTGGCGTTTGCCAGCTGAACAAAACCGGCAGGTTCGCCTTCATAATCGAGAATGAAACATGCTTCCGGGTCCAATGTGCTGGCGGCCAAGGTTTGCTCAACCCAAAGCTGCATTGGCCTTGGCGCAAATCCAAAATGCTTACTAAAGGCATCCTGATGCAGTTTCCACCAGGTCTGCATGTCTTGATCACCAGAAACCAAACGAATAGAAATCTCTGGTCTTGAGTTTTCAATAGCGCTACTTGTAGTTAGCTCTTTTTTCATGTGCCAATAGGTTCTTATGACCTGCATGCCAAGGGATTCGAGAGCTGATCGCATAACAGCATCTTTAGTGTTCACCCCATACCAGTTTTCGTATTCTGGATATTTTTCCGCAGCTGCCTTTAAAGATTCAATTAGAGCCTCTTTGATTAGATTTGATCCCGGCCGGGCGTAGACATCCGTGAACAATCTCTTTCTGGTTGCATCAGGGTTTACTGAATAAAACCCGCTTGGCTCCTCGATACCTTCGGTATAAATGAATGCTGCTATCGCAGGATCGTAGAACCCTTCGATGATTTCTTTCGATTCTTCAAGGCCAATCGAAGTGGACTCAGGGTCGATTGCGAGCTCATGTTGATTGATCAGCTCAGCAAGAACATTTGCTTGACTTACTTCAGCCTGAACTATGCGGTAGTTCATTTACGGTTTATGGAAGAGCGAGTGGGTTGGCAGGAAGTCTTTCCTGAGCAAACCACTTCTGATGGTACCCGGTTGATGAAGACATCAAGTCCAAAAATGGTATTGGTGGGAATTGCTCAGGTGCCATAACACCCTTGCCTGACCACTTACCCTCGGCAATCAGCTCAAGTGCAATAAGCGGGTTGAATGCTGTTTGCAACACCACACACTGAGCCTCATATTCGGCCATTGTTTCTGCGTTGTCAGCTACGTGGTAAATGTAAGTCGCGCGGTCTTTACCGTTCTTGTCTTTACCTGTAATTAGAACTCCGGCACAAGCTTTACCGCTCATCTGCGGTCCTAAAGATGCTGGATCTGGCAAAACCGAAACCACGACATCTCTTGGTGCAACATCAACTGGCCCAGATGCTGAACGCACGCGAACTGGCTTGGTGGCATCAAGGCCTAAGTTATGCAGGGTCTTTAGAACCGAAATGAATTCGCTTCCAAGTCCGTACTTGAAAGTTACTTTCTTGACATCCATAGTTCTTGGAAGCATCGGAATCTCTTCGTGCTCAACGTTCACGCACTCAACAGCTCCGATACCTTCTGGGAACTCAAAGATCTCTGGTTCGCTAAATGGTGCGGTTGTGTACCAACCCTTGTCCTTTTCGTAAATGATTGGCGGGTTTAGACACTCTTCGATTACTGTCCAGATAGAAAACGATGGGGCAAATATCTCTTCACCCTTGTCGTTTTTTACAACCAGGTTCGAACCGTCCTTGATACTCACTTCATCAATCTCACTAAAGAGCTCATCGGATGCGTACTTAGCGAAGATGTTTGACATACCTGGCTCAACACCCATTCCAATTAGTGCCAGCTGACCTGCCTTTTCCCACTGTGAGTTCAGTGCAAATTGAGCATCACCTAGTTTGATTCCTGGCTTGTGGTACGGGTCAGTTTCGTGTGGCTCGGAAAGCGACATCGCCATGTCCATATATCCAACACCAGCGGTAAACGCTGCTGAGAAAACAGTTGGTACGAACTTAGGCTCCACCGCGTTGAGTAGGAAAGTAATGTTGTGCTGCTTACAAAGCTCAACAACGTTGGATGCGTTAGAGGCATCGATCTTGGCTGGAATGAACTTGGCTGCGGCCTCGTCACCGTGGCGCTTTCTGATCCAGTCAATAACGTCTTCGGCTCTTTTGACATCAAAGTCGGCTACGACCATGACTTCAAAAAATGATCTTTCACTTGCAATTTTGGCTATTGCGGCGCCTACGCCGCCCGCGCCGACGAGTAAAATCCTCATCGTGATTTCCACATCCTTTATGGAAGTTGCCACCCCATCGAAGGGCCAATGCGGCAACTTGTATGTAGTCCTAGGATACCTGACTAGTCCTTGATAAGCGCGGGGACGCTCTTTGGTCTAACAACTAGGAAGAATACGGCTATCGCAGCCAAGTGACTGAACATTATTGCGAGCCCAAGACCTTCGGTCGTGGCGCTTCCAATAATTGGATACAGCGGTGCCGCAATTGAAGCAGTTAGTGAGGTCATAACACCCAAGACCGAGGCAGCAGTCCCGGCCTCAGAACCGTGACCCTGGAGGGCAATAGTTTGAATAGGTGTAATGGTCATTCCAAAAGAGACCATGAATACCGCCATCAATGGAATCACCGATTCGATACCCGGGTTTTGGTTAGCGATACTGAAAAGTCCAAAACCGGCCAAAACAGCAAGAATCAGCGCGACCAATATCACCCAGGTGGCACGAAACATGCGACCGAGTTTGGCACCGGCTTGAATTCCCATGAACCAGCAAAAAGCAGTAATTGAGAAAGCAATTGAAAACTCAACTGGCGTGAGTCCAAGGCTGCCTTGATATAAAAACGGAATGATGTTGAGATAGCTAAACAGCCCTACAGTCTGCACCATTCCAATTAGAACAAGACCGACCAGGATTCGATCCTTGAATACTGCTAAGAATCTCCTATTGACACCCGCAAAGCCTTTGGCGCGTCGGTTCTCGATGTGATGGCTTTCTACTAATGACTTCGAAGCAATTAGAAAAATTGCGCCACCGAGAATGGTCAACGCCAACGGAATAACTCGCCAGTCTGGAGCGATTAGCAATAACTGAGCAGAAAAGAATGGGCTAATCATCGGCGCGATACCAGAAATCAACCAAACGCGAGCCAGCATCTTTAGCATTGCGTTACCAACAAACAGGTCGCGAATAATCGCCTGGGTAATTACTGCAATTGCGGCACCGGCTAATCCTTGAAAAAATCTAAGTACTAAAAAGGCTTCAATACCTGGTGCAACATAGAGCGCGGCAGAGGCGAGTGTAAACAATGCCAAAAAGAACAGAACCGGTTTACGTCTACCAAGAGAATCACTTAAGGGACCAGCAAAAAAGAAACCAATAGCCGCACCGAAAGTTACGGCCGAAAGCGAGTACTGCACAAAAGCATTTGGAACTTTAAAAAATGCTGCGATATTTGGGAAGGCGGGTAAAAACATATCAGTGACAAGGGTTTGAACCAAAAGTAAGAATCCAAGTACAAAAATGTAAACAAATCTCTGTTTTTTGGTTATCTCAGGTAGTTTCGCTGAACTGGTTTTTGAACTCACTTAGGAAGCTTCTATTCTTTGGGGTCTAGGGCTCTTGGCCCACCTAGAAAAGCATAGCTGTCTCACCTCGTGCAATAAGAAGTGACTCGTCAAAAGAAAAACCCCCAAGCAAAATGCCTGGGGGATTTCTTTGAGTGAACCTAATTACTTAAGGGTTACTTTTCCACCAGCTGCTTCTAGAGCTGCCTTTGCCTTCTCGGCGGTGTCCTTGTTTGCACCCTCAAGGATTGTTGATGGAGCACCATCAACTAGAGCCTTTGCTTCACCTAGACCTAGGTTAGTAAGTGCACGTACTTCCTTAATTACCTGGATCTTCTGGTCACCAGCAGCGTCTAGAACTACGTCAAACGCGTCCTTCTCTTCTGCTGCTTCACCAGCGCCGCCACCAGCTGGAGCTGCTGCTGCAACTGCCATCGGTGCTGCTGCTGTTACCTCGAATACTTCTTCAAACTTCTTTACGAATTCTGAAAGCTCGATTAGAGATAGCTCCTTGAAGCCATCGATTAGCTGTTCGGTTGTCAGCTTTGCCATTTGATTTTCTCCTTATTTTCTTTGTTTAAGCGTTTGTCTCTTGCTTGGCACGTAAGGCGTCGATTGTGCGGACGGCCTGAGCCAGCGGAGCTTGGAACATGTAAGCAGCCTTGAACATTGAAGCCTTGAATAGTCCTGCGGCCTGAGCCAACATAACTTCACGGCTTTCAAGATCAGCAAGCTTCTTAACCTCGTCCTGTGACAAAGTGACGCCATCCATGATGCCGCCCTTGACCACTAGAAGAGGATTTGCCTTGGCAAAGTCGCGCATAGCCTTCGCCACGGTAACTGGGTCACCGTGAACAAAAGCCATTGCAGTAGGTCCGGCTAGCTGACCGTCAAAAGCGGTCACTCCAGCGTTCTTAGCTGCAATCTTTAGAAGCGTGTTCTTTGCCACGGCGTAGGTTGCGTCAGCACTGACGGAACGACGAAGAGTCTTCATCTGTCCTACAGTGAGTCCGCGGTACTCGGTTAGCAATACGGCACTCGAGCTTTGGAATTTCTCCGTTAGCTCGGCGACGGTAGCTTCCTTGTTCGCCATGGCACTCCTTGATTATCTGTATTTGTCGGCAGCCCTAAGAAACAAAAAATGCTCCTCGCGTAAGCGAGGAGCATAAGGAAATAGAGAAAACTCTAAAATCTTTACTTCTACACCTACGTGGGCAAACACTTTGTGTTTCTTAGTCAAAACAAGCCAAATTCCAAGAATTCTTGGGATTTGTCCTGCCTCAAACCGACGGTCTTTGGCTTCCCCCAGTCTAAGGCTTCAAGGTCCTGCCTGTAAAGCTCGGGTTTTAGGCCTAATCTGAAATCAGGGCGAAGCCCTTTTCCAACCCCAAAAGCTAAAAAGTAATCCCCACCCCGCAAGGGGTGGGGATTAAAGCGCTGTCTCGATCGCTTTTACTCCTCGAACTATTACTAGTTCGAATACTTCTTAGCCCTTGGGCGCTTCTCGCCTGATGGCTTGTCAGCCCAACGACCCTTACCAGAACCTTGGTAGTTGCCTTTTTTCTTTGGTCTTGAATCGCGGTCACGGTCTCTTCCGCGGTGGTTGGAACCTCCACCACGAGAGTCTCCGAAGTCCAGAATGTCTGGAGCTGCCGGAGGAGGCGCAATTGGACCAGCAAGTTCTTCCAGCAATTCAGATCCTGGACGAACATCGGTGATCTTGGCATCGCGCTCTGCGCGGTGCAGGAGGTCTTCAACCTTGCGACGCTTTGAACGTGGAATCAAGGTGATTACAACACCTTCCTTACCGGCACGGCCGGTACGGCCAGAGCGGTGTAGGTAGGTCTTGTATTCCTCTGGTGGGTCAACCTGGATAACCAGTGCAACATCATCAACGTGAATACCTCTAGCTGCAACATCGGTAGCAACAAGAACTCTTACGGCACCTTTAACAAATCGCTCTAGGTTACGAGTTCTTTGGTTCTGGTTTAGGTCTCCGTGCAGTCTCGCTGCTGGAACACCGTTATTGGTGAGGGATTCGCTTAGACGCTCTGCTGTCATCTTGGTTCTAGTAAAGATAAGTGACTTACCTTCTCCTTGCACAAGACGAAGAAGTACCTGGCTGCGATCGTCTGGGTCAACTACCAGCACGCGGTGCTCGATTGTTGAGTTCTCCTGAGTCTCGTTAGGAACTTCGTATACGTAAGGGTTTGGCATGAACTCGCGAACAAGTGCATCAACTTCACGATCCAGTGTTGCCGAGAACAGTAGCTTCTGGCTTTCTCCGGTGGCGCGAAGAACACGCTTTACGCCTTCGATGAATCCAAGATCACACATGTGATCGGCTTCATCGACGACCATGGTCTCGACTTCGCTCAGGTCAATAATCCGCTGCGCCATAAGGTCCTCAAGACGGCCCGGGGTTGCAACAACGATGTCAACACCGCGGCTAAGAGAGATCTCTTGACGGCGCTGTGGAACACCACCGTAAACACAAGCTGTGTAGAAACCAACAGAGCGAGCTAGAGCCGAAACGGTTCTGTCGATCTGATCGGCAAGTTCACGAGTTGGAGCCAAGATCAAAGCACGAGGCTTGTTTGGCTTTCTTGGCTGAGACCCTGCTGCAACCAGTTTCGAAATAATCGGAACGGCGAAAGCGATTGTCTTTCCAGAACCAGTTTTTCCGCGTCCTAGAACATCTCTGCCTTCCAAGCCTGCTGGAATGGTCGACTGCTGAATCGGGAATGGAGTTTCAGCTCCAAGGCCACGAAGAGCTGTAACTAGCTTTGGGTGCAGACCCATCTCTTCGAAACTTCCCTGAATTAGAATTTCTGAAGCGTCGGCAACAACTAGCTTCTCTAGAACCTTGTCCTCAAAGAATGCTTTGCGGTTTGGGTTCTTATCGCGAGCGCCAACAAAACTTGAATCGCGAGACTTGTCTCTTGAGACTCTGTCTTCGCGGTAAGGGTTACGATCGCGGTCATACTCTCTTGAGTTTGAGCGTGGCTCGTACGTTCTACCAGAATCTCTTGACGAGTCTCTGGAAGAGCCACGGAACGAATCGCTGGTGAAATCCCTTGCTGGACGATCTGAGCGGAAGCCGCGATCGTTGCGAGCTGGTCGCTCAGATGAATCTGAGCGGTACCCAGAACCTGATCTTGAACCAAAGCTACGATCAGATGATCCTGCAGGCTTTCGAGGTCCTCTAGCTTCATACCCTCTAGATTCGGAAGGTCTTGAATCTCTAGAGTCTCTCGAGTCAGAGGATCTTGGAGAAGATTTTCTGTCTGAGTAAGAAGGCTTGTCTGACCAATTCTTTTTGGCTGGACGGTCGGACTGACCCTGGCCGAAGCGTGGCTTATCAGACCACTCACGTCTTTGGGTTCCGTCGTTTGATCTTGGTGCACGGTCGTCAAAAGATCTTGGTGCGCGAGTTGCGCGGTCTTCTGCTGTGTGACGAGGCTTACGAGCCGAGTCTGTCTTGGGAGCTCTTGGTTCCCAGTTGGAACCGCGGTCTGGTTTGCGGCCGCTCATTTCGCGAGCGTCAGTTGCTCCCTTGCGGTGTGACTTCTTTGGTGCAGCAGATGATCCCTGGAACCCTGCGGATCCGGATCGTCGTGGTGCGCCTTTAGCTGCTCCGGTTTTTGGACGCGGAGCTGATTTGCCGAAATTAGGCATAGTTTTAATTGCTTCCTCTTTATGTGGCACGCGCAGGCAAGAAAAAGCACAAATAATGTGATATTTCGTTGTTGCGTGTGTCTTTGCGGTCTAGTCGAACTGCGCTAGACCCTAAGCATTCCCGGCTAAAGACCGACATCTATAAGAGGTAAAGACTGATGCACCCATAGTGCACTGCAAACGACTACTGCTGGGAAGTTCCCAACAAGATAAGCCTAGTTGGCAAAAAGCAATATAGCTAGGAAAAATATCCTAGGAAATAATGCCTCGAACCTTCAGTTCTGCGCTTAGTTCTGCGTCTGATGGCTCAACGAGGTGCTTGCCATCAGCAAAAACGATAACTGGGATGTTAGTTCTTCCAGAAATTGCCTTGGCTTCCTCGGTAAATTCAGGACTTGTTTCTACGTCTTTCTTGTCGAAATCAACACCTAGCGTGTTCAATAGTGACTCTGATCTGCGGCAATCGCCACACCACTGTGCTCCATAAAAGGTTACTTCTGCCATGTCTATCTCCTTAGAATCTTCTCGTCTGGTATTACTAACTGCTTTCCATCAAAGCTGATTCCCGCCAAATCCTCAACCACAATGTCTGCATCGGTAGCTAGCGCCTGAGCTGAAACCCCAACAACAAAGGCAGCTCCTGCTGCCAGCGCAGCTTTAACCCCAGCATCGGCGTCTTCAAAGACAATGCACTCGCCAGCGTCAAAGCCAAGTCTCTTGGCGCCAAGTAGATATGGATCCGGTGCTGGCTTGCCATGAGTAACATCGTCGCCACTAACAAACTGTTCGGGTAGGGGTAACCCTGCTGCCTTGATACGGGCCCTGCCAAGGTTTGAATTAGCAGAGGTGCAGATGGTCCAGATACCCGCTGGGAGCGAATGCAGTAGCTGCACCGCTCCAGGTAGTGCATGGGTTTGATCGGCGGTAGCTTGTTCTAGCTCGTTTATTCGGTTGTTGGCCGCCTCAAACTTTGCTTCGCCCACAAGCTTAAGAATCAGATCCTGAGCTCGAGTTCCGTAGTGGTTCGAAATAGAAAAATTCTGGAGACCAAATTCCTCAGCCAAAATTCCCCAAGCAACATTTACTGCCGCATGAGAATCTACAAGTACGCCATCGTTATCAAACAAAAGGGCGCTTGCTCTAAGAATCATTTGCGCTTTCTTGGAGCTGCTGCCTTGGCTGCGGGCTTGGCCTTGGGTGCAGCCTTCTTGCTAACAGCTGTCTTGGAAGCGGGCTTACTTTCGGTTTTCTTGGTTGGAGAATTCAAAGCCATTTGATTGCGCTCAGTGATAAACAAATAGATTCCAACGGCTGCAATCAAAAGCAATACAAGTGCTGGCATCATCGATTCAAAAAACCATGTCCACTCAAACGGCGCTATATCCCAACCTGGATCGAACACAAACTCTTCACCCTCAGCTGGTTCTATATACTCTGGCCAAATTCGGAGAGACTCGATTGCGCCAGCACCAAAAGAAAAGGACATTATTGAAACTGTTGCACCAAAAACAATTGAAAGTACAAAGTTCAAATTGGCAGCTCCTGCTGCCAAGGTCTGTCTCACCCTTGGAGGTGCAGCGTCGGCTGATTTTGCCTTTGAGGAGAATCTGGTTCCAAGCAAAATACCCAGCGCGATGATTACCTGGATAACTACCCAGACCCAAACCTGCAGGTCGGTTCTGGTGATGTCGTAGACAACCAGTCCAAATATGATTGCTACCGCAGTGAACAAAATTGGAATGGCATAGCCCAGCCCAAGAGCTTTCTCGGATTCGGACATACCCTGTTTCTTGGCTTCTTTAACGGTTTGCTTTCTGTAAACAAAAGCTCGAAGCAAAATGTAAATTACGAGGATGGTTGCCAAGAGAATTGGCACATAAACATCAAATAGGCGAACCAAAAGGTTCACGTCTGCCTGACCAAAAATACTGAAGGCATTCAGGAAGTTACCTATGGCGTAAATTGAGCCGCCGACCAGAGAAATCACGACGGTCAGGTTGGTGAATCTGTGCGCAGCCCGAGGAAGCGGTGCATCAAGTCCGCTAAGTTCTCGCGCGTGCAGAGACATTTGCTGACCGCGAAGAGCGAGCAGTCCAAACACCACGATTCCAACCAGGTATAGATAAGTGGAAATCTTGACCACCTGGGTTTCTCCAAGATACATTCCATCGCTGTCGTAAACCGGGAAGATAAAGAGGTTTGAGTAGATGGCGAACATGAACAATGTCCAGCCCACTACCAGGCCAATAAGAGGGGTAATGATTGCTTGTTTAGCTAATTTGATTTCCATATCTTAAGCCTACGCCTGACCCATAAACTTGAGGGATGATTGTGGTGATTGGCGAGGCTCTTATTGACTTAATTGAGAGTAAGGCGGACTCTGGCAGCTACCAGGCGGTAGTTGGTGGAGCTAATGCCAATGTGGCCATTGCTCTAGCAAGAGCTGGAACACCACAGCAACTTCTTGCCAGAATTTCATCAGATTCTTTCGGCCAGAAGATTAGAACGCGTCTGGAAACAAACGGTGTTGGTCTTGACTACGCAATTGATGCTCCTGAGGCCACCTCTTTGGCAATTGCATCAATTGGAGCAACTGGTGGGGCGAAATATTCCTTTTATGTTGAAGGAACCGCCGACTGGAATTTCACTAAGGAAGAATTACCAACTACAAACACACTTTCTGAAATTGGAGCAAAGGCGTTGCAGTTTGGTTGTCTAACCATGGCGCTAGGCCCGGGCAACAATATCGTTGAGGCTTGGGCGGCTGAGTTTTTCAGGGCAGGTTCCCTAACTCTTTCGCACGACATAAACGTTCGCCCAGCACTTGGATTTGATGCAAGCGTTGAGCGCGAAAGAGTTGAGCGCATCAACTCAATTTCGCACATTGTTAAGGCCTCCGACGATGACATTAACTGGCTCTATGGCCTTGAGAGCGGATCTAGTGTCGACGAAATTGTTTGGAATTGGATTCAAAACAGCGATCAAATTGTGTTTGTGACCCGCGGGCCAGATGGGGTAAGTATCTATCGCAAAAACAATGTCCGTATCGATGTTCCTTCCCGTGCGGTTCAAGTTCAAGACACCGTGGGCTCAGGAGATACCTTCTGCGCACACATGCTCACAGGCCTTCTTGCCCTGGATGCATTAGGTGAAGCTCCGGGTCAAAAGCTAGCTTCGGTAACCAATGAGCAGCTAGCTGAAATCACTAGGGTCGCAGCCATTGCTGCGAGCATCACCTGCGAAAGAATTGGGGCAGAACCTCCAACCAAGGCTGAACTTGCAGCAGTTATTGCAGCTAGCGCTTAAAGGGGCAGTGCCTACACTCCATAGCGCAGCAGCGCTCAAAGTTAGAAAGTTCTTTAGCGGTAAAAACAAAGTTTCCATTTACTGGGTCTTTGTAGCCCGGTTGATCTAAAGCCATTGCCAATTCGTGACGACGAAGCATCTCTTCGCGCTCAGGGTGATCCTCAGCCAGCCTCTTAGGGTGAGGAAGACTTAGCGGTCTGCGGATTGGGGTTGGTCTAGGCATAGAACCTAGACGCTACCTCCTGCTAGAACCATTTCTGCGGAAGCTCGGGTTGTGTCGCCTAATCTAACTCTCTCCCACTTCAAGCTGAGCTCGTTTAGGACCCTGGTTCCATACCCTGGAGTGGACTCAGGTTTTGGAGCTAGTCCGTTGTCTGAAACCTCGACCCGGAACCTACTGGCATCGATTGATGAAATATTGACTGAAACCTTTTTGGCTTTACCGTGCTTTATGGAGTTAGTGACAAGTTCTCTAGTTAGTTCTATAGTTGCTTCGCAGGTTAGTAGCTCCTTGGTGATGGTCTCCTCCAGTTCGGCTGGGATAGCTATTTCAATTTCTACGCTGTCTGACCAAAGATCTCTAATTTGGTTTAGAACTGAGAACAATGTTTCTGACTCCAGACGGTTTGGGTTGTTAAGCTGCTCTAGGGCAGCCTCGATATCTTTTTGGACCTTGGCAAGGTAGTCAGCTGACGGGTTCTTGGTTTGTGCCATACCCATAGCAGCTGCATAGAGCGAAGCCTGCACTGGTCCGTGTAGCAGCGCTGCCATTCTCTTGCGGTTTAGCCAAAGTTCCTGGGAGAGCCTAGATGAAATAATCTCTAGCTGCTTGTTCACATCCTCGAGGCGCTCTGTGGTTTCTCGGCGCTGTAATTGAACCAATTGGGCAAAGAAAAGTAGCAGGCCTAGGTTCCACTCAAAAAACATCATTGCAAATATCTGCGCATCAGTACTTTGCATGTTCAGTATCGGTTTGAGTAGGAAGAAGGCACTCAGGGGAACGGCGTAGGTAAACGGAATCAAAACCCAGGCGAACAGCGTTGGAATCTCCAGCTTCTTGGTGAGCGCTTGAATAACCCCTCCAAAACCAAATATGAGAGAGAAAATCAGGGTAAGAACAATGAGTGCATTTGCAGGGCTCTCCAGAAGGAAAGTGCTGGAAGCTAGAAGCCCAATAGACATCGTTGCTGCCCAAAAAGGAATCAAAAACTCACCAAGAATTACTCGCTTCGGAAGAGCAGATTTCACTCGAACAGCAGCGGGTTCACTTTCAAAGTTCAAATCATCTTGACCATCGGCTACTTCTCTACTCAGCGGGCGAACCACTTCATCGGCAGCGTCTCTCAGTGAACTAATCACTACTGCCGATGAATCGGTCGTGAAAGTTTCCTGAATCTTTCTCATGGCTGGTCTAATTAGAGTCTCGACTTTTTCAACCAACTCTTCTTGCTGCTGCTGCACTCGAGCGAGGACACCAGCCGATCTAACCTGAAGGCGCAGGCGCTCGGCAGCGAGAGTGACGAGAGCTTCTTTATGACGAGCGAAGTTAGAAACCAGAATTGCGTTCAAAATCAAAGAGATAAGTGTAAAAAGTGGTCCCCCGACCAGGCGGTATATCAACTCACCGTCTTGAAACTCACCAGACAAAATTGAAACCTCAAGAAGCATTGCCCCGCGAATCAATCCGGCTAGCAGAAAAATTGCCATCATCAAAGCAGGTCTACTCGGTCTTGGTTTATTTGGTAAGAAAAGTCTGGCAATTAGCAAAGGAATAATCGTTGCAATGTACCCAATAGTTGCACTCAGCAAACGGTATTCAAAAGTTGCATCAGATCGGGTCTGATCGAAAATTATTCCAACGCCAAAAGCGGGAATAAGAAACAGAACCAAAACCGGATTTGAAAGTGCGTATCTAGACCCAACCTGTTGAAACAGCCTCTTGGCCGTTGGACGGTGGGGTTTGTAGCTATCTGTCACTGATCTGTCGTTACCACGCCGACAGCGCTGAGGTATGCCTTGGAAGCTGCAATGCGAGCATTGCCAGCACCCTGTGCATCAATCTCCAGAGCCTGAAAAATTCTTGAGATCATGCCTTCAACTGCTCTAACGGTGGTCCCACGAGTCTCGGCAATTTGAGAATTGGAGAGCCCTTCTGACATGAGTTGCAAGACAATTAACTGACGCTTGGACAATTCCGCAAGTGGTCTTCCGGCTACCTGATCGTGACGATACTTTGATATGTCTTGGTCTTTCAAAACAGCATTGACCGCATTAACTAATTCTTTAGAGTCAACCAGTTGTGATTTGCGTAAGTAGGCTTGCGATTGCTTGACGACCTTGAGATCTTTTTGAGCAAATCTTGGATCAGGTAAGTTTGTGAGGAAAACGACTCCAACATCAGGCGCTTCACGAGCTAAGTATTCTGCGAAGTCAAAACCATCTGGACCAGAGCCTAATTCGATGTCGACTATGCAGGCGTCTGGATCAACCGCCTTGCAAGCACGCTTGGCATCTGAAGCATTTGCAGCGGTTGTGACATCGAAGCCGACAGCTTCCAAGGATCGAGCAATTAGGTCTCTAAGCAGTGACTCGTTTTCGACCACGACTAGGGTTCTTGAGGTTCGCAACGGACTCCCTTATGTCTTGTCTTTGAACTGAATCTAATTATGACGCCCAGGACATTTTCAGGCAAAAGTACCTAGCGATACCCGCACATCTGCTGCATTGTCACTAGCTACTGCCAGAATGAAGGCAATGAAAAAGCTTGCCGATAACCACTGGTCTTTCAATACCCGCGACTTGATGCGCTCTTCGGGCTGTGATCACTGCAGCCAACTGGCTATAGCCAGCCAGCTAGATGTAGCTGGCCTAAATGAGCTTCTAAAGAAGTACTACGTGGAGCCAGACAATCTGGCAATCACCTACGGAATGGCTTTTGAGGCAGCCCTCGAGCAAGAATTGCTTGATTGTTTGGGCCCTGAAAACTTCCAAAGACCCGAAGGTAAAGATACCTTCGCGGCAACAGTAGATCTGATGAGAGCCCAGGTGCCAGTTATCTTCCAGGGATATATTGAACACCGAGTTGGACTACTTCAATTCAATGGAAAACCTGACTTTCTAGTCCGAGATGACTACGAGCTCTATTTTGAAAACAGGATCCTCGGAGCGAGGCAAGTTGCAGGCTATGAGAGTCAGGGCAAATACGTTGCATGGGATGCCAAGTTGGCATCTTCAGCTAAACCCAACTACCTATTGCAAATAGCTCTCTACGCAGATGCTCTTTTGGCCCTTGGTTTCCAATCAGAAAAAGAATCTGGTCTGATACTTGGATCTAGAAAGCTGGCTAACTTCGAAGATTCAGAGATTGTTCCTGCCATGAAGGCTGCAAGAACAGAGCTAGCTGAAGCCATAACAGCTTTTGATAATTCGATTTGCCTAGAAGATCTGACTCTTTACTGTGAAACCAAGGACTCTTGCAAGGTTTGTGAGTATCCGTCTCTGTGCGAGCAAGCAAGGCTTGATTCAGATCACCTTGTGCAAATCGCTGGCATCAACCGCTCGCAAATAGAAAAGTTCAAGCTTGCAGGCATAGACACCATGGAAAAACTAGCAAGCGCTAAAGACTCAGAGCGACCAGTAGAAATCACGGCAACCACTTTTGAAAAACTAAGAACTCAGGCCAGGTTGCAGCACGATTACAAGAAAACCGGGAAGGTCAGTCATTTAGTTTTGCCTGATCCTGAAATTGCAGTTTTGCCACCGGCTTCATCAAACGACATCTTTTTCGACATGGAAGGTTTCCCTTACTATCCCGAAGAAGGCGGCCTTGAGTATCTGTTTGGTTCATCATTCAGAGATGGCAAGTTTGTAGCATTCTTTGCCCACGACAGAGTTCAAGAAAAGAAGGCTCTAAAGAAGTTCATTGACTTTGTTTCCGAGAAGCTCAATCAAGACAAGACCGCGCACATCTACCATTACGCAAGCTACGAGGTAACTGCGCTAACCAGGCTTGCCGCGAGGCATGGAATCTTGGAAAAGGAAATATCTGAGCTAGTTAGCTCAGGTCGCATGATTGACCTATTCAAAGTGGTCAAAGGCTCAATCATGGTTTCACAACCGAGCTACTCAATCAAAAAGCTAGAAGCGTTCTATGAGTTTGAAAGAAAGAGCAAAGTCTTAGATGCCGGGTCATCGATTGATGAGTATGACTATTTCCGGCAGCTAGTGGAACTCAAAGATCCAAAAGCTAAAGAGGTCCTACAGCAGATCACCGATTACAACGAAGATGACTGCGTCTCCACCATGGGGTTATTTGATTGGCTCTCTTCACTTGATGGAGCCCACACCAGATACCAGGAGTTTCAAAGGGCCAAAGATATAAAAAAAGCCCGTGAGGCTAAACGCCAAGACTCAAGAGAAGATTCTCCCGAATCTCAAAGAGCTAAGAAGGCAGAGCGCGATTTAGAGCGGCTGATTCAAAAAACTTCTGCACTTGAAGCCAAACTAGAAAATTTCAATTGGGGCCACTCGCCCCAGGCCGACTACCGGGCGAAGATTTGGCTAGCTCTTACCCACTCGATGCTCTATTACAACCGTGAGGATGTTATTCGCTGGCGCGACTGGGGAATTCGAAAAGATGCCACCTATGAAGCTCTGCATAGAGACCGCAAAGCATTGGTTGTTCAAGGCTGCCAAACCAGTCAATCAACGAGTGATTTCTTTGGCGTAGACCCAGAGACCAAAATCAAGATTGTTTACCAATACCAACTAGAGCCAGGCCAAACCTGTTTTCTCAAAAAGGATCAGAAGCTCTTTGTTAGATACAGCCTCGGCGCCAACCAGCAAGATACCGATTACGGTCGCGTGCTTTCAATAAACGGCGATCTAATTGAATTCGAACGTGACGCCAGTTACGAAAACATGACGCTCGAATCAAACGCAATCTTCGAAGATGAGTGGATTCCGCTTGGTAATAAGCCAGAAACTGTTGGGCGTGTGGTCCAAGAACTAGCTGCATCTTGGGGCTCACCGGAGCAAGAACCGGAAATGCGTCACCCTGCCATTGATCTTCTGATGCGAAAAAAGCCAGCACTTCGAACCCTTGACAAGCTTCCCGAGGTAGCAGGCGATGAATATTTGTCTGCGATCACAGAGGCCGTAAATGATCTTGATCATTCGGTGCTTGCAATCCAAGGCCCCCCTGGATCTGGAAAGACTTATCTTGGCTCAAGAGTTATCAAGCAACTAGTTGATCAAGGCAAAAGAGTTGGCGTGGTCGCCAACTCTCACTCCGCTGTTGAGAACTTGATGTGGGCGTGTTTGGAGGCAGGAGTGTCACCTTCGGCGATGGCTAAAAAGAGCCAAAGCGGCGACAAGCAAGCAAAGGGTTGGGCAACACCATCAACCAATCAGGTTCTTGGTAAATGGTTAGCAGGTCAAGAAGGACTAGTAATGGGAGGCACCTCTTGGAGCTTTTGCGCCAAAGAGGTTCTTGAACACAGCTTTGATTACATCTTTGTTGACGAAGCCGCGCAGTTCTCCCTTGTTGATGCAATTGCGGTAACTGCCAATACCAAAAACCTAGTTTTACTTGGCGACCCACAACAGCTAACCCAGGTAGTCCAAGCGGTTCACCCAGGAGGGGTGGATAACTCAGCACTTGGTCACTACATGGGCGAGAGCCAACTTCTTGAAAAAGACTCCGGTTACTTTGTCGATATCACAAGGCGTATGCACCCAAAGGTCAATGCTCCAGTTAGTTGGCTTTCATACAAAAACAAACTGCACTCTCATCCAGATACCGATAGAAACCAGGTGCCTGGTCTTGAGCCAGGGTTAATCGCTATCCCGGTTCACCATGTTGGCAATTCCTCTAGCTCGATTGAGGAAGCTAACAAGGTAGTTGAGATTGCCAAAGAGCAAAGTGCTGTTTTAGGAACCTCAGAAATTTTGGTTGTCGCTCCTTACAACGCCCAGGTAGATCTAATCCGAAAGCAACTAGATGCAGTTGGCTTACAAGACGTGGCGGTAGGAACAGTAGATAAGTTCCAAGGTAGAGAAGCCATGGTTGTCATCGTTTCAATGGCAGCATCGAGTGCCGCTGATGCACCAAGGGGTCTGGAGTTTATTCTTGATAGAAATAGATTGAATGTTGCCGTATCTAGAGCTAAAGCCAACTGTTTCATGGTTTTCTCACCGCAGATTGCAAGGTCAAGATTTAGAAGTATCGAAGAGCTTAAGTCGTTGTCTAGACTAAATGGGTTGCTTGAATTTGCAACTCAAATCTCCTAAGAAAGACAAGACCTTGAAGCACGAGTTTGGTGAGACCGTTCCCGGAATCGACTTTGGTGTATTCAACGAGCGAGCTGTTAGAGCAGCTGCTGGAATCTTGTTTGTTTTGGGGTTTTTTGCCTGGTCGCTAGCGTTATTCACCGAAAACTACGGACCGCTAAGGGCTTTTGGTGCCCTATTTATGCTGGACATGTTTATTAGGTTGTTTTTCAACGCTAAGTACTCTCCCTCTATGTTTCTCGGTTCGCTAATTGTTAGACCGCAGCGTCCAGAGTGGGTGGATGCCAATCCGAAGAAAATTGCATGGTACCTGGGCTTTGGATTTGTTTCAGTTTCTTGTTTCACCATGGGCTGGCTAGCTCTTACCGGACCTATCCCCTTGATTTTGTGTGGGGTATGTATCTCACTGCTTTTTTTGGAATCATCATTTGGCATCTGCGTTGGTTGTGAGTTAGCAAGAAGATTCTCTAAGCAACCACCAAGGCTTTGCCCCGGAGATGTTTGTAACTACACACCAGAAAAGATCTAGTTAGAATCTATGGTCAAACCCGTCCCGCTGATCTTTAGTGGAATGGGATCAGAAAGCTCTCCAACAAAGACGCCATCAACTTCGTTGATAAACCCAAGCATGTACCATTTCCCCTGATGCTTTACCGCTCTGGCGGCATACAAGCTTGGGTGTGGAAGTCTTACGGCATTCCTTAGATCAAAGGGGCCAAGTACGCTCTCGCCTGTTACCGAGAACATACCACCTTCGCCATAGCGTGCTTTAGCTTCCTCGCTTAGCTCCGGTGTCCCACAACACCAAATAAGAGTTGGAACACCATCAATAACTTCAACCTGCAAAACCTCAAGCTGACCAAAGCCACCGTTTGGTTCGGTCAGAGCAGGAAGTAGTTCCCAATCCAACAAATTCTTGCTCGTTGCGTGCCCAACGACTCCCCTAGAGAACTTTTCACCGTAAGTTGCCCTAGCGGTAACAAACATATGCCAAGAGTTGTCGCTGTGGAAAAACACCCAGGGATCTCTAAAGGCTTGGTCGTGCCACTTGCTGTAATCAAGTAATTCGTAGTGCTCAGTGCCCGCATCAAGCAGTGCTTCTTTCGAGACCTTATTCCAAGTAACTAGATCTTTCGAAGTAGCCGCTCCAACGCGCTGGATGTCTCCACCGTCTTGTCTTGAAGTCCCGGTGTAAAACATCCACCAAAGCCCTTGCTGGTCCTTCACAACACTGCCAGTCCAGGTGGTCCAAGAATCAAAGGCTGGTTCCAACGAAGGTGTAATCGCATCTGGTAAAACTTCCCAGTTCACAAGATCAGCAGAAACGGCGTGGCCGATAGTTGGGTTTCTGTGTCTCAAGTTTGGGTCTACTAAATCCCTAGGAGCGCTGAGGTAAAAAACATGATGGTTGTCGCCATCAAAAATGAACCAGGAATCCCAAATCCAGCGGTTGGTTAGCTTGAGCATGTGCTGTGAGGTTACTTAACCGCTCCAGCAGAAATACCCGCGATGATTCGCTTTTGCATCATGAAGTAGAAAATGATGATCGGAACCATCGAGATCAATAGACCCGCCATGGCTAGACCGTAGTCGGAAGTGTAAGTTCCGTAGAACACGTAGGTTCGAAGCGGCAAGGTTCTGTCGTCTTGAACCAGCACCAAAGATGGCAGTAGGTAGTCGTTCCAGATCCAGAGTGCATTAATGATCGCAACTGTTGCTGTTACTGGGCTGAGCATCGGGAAAATGATCTTTCGGAAGGTCATGAATGAAGAAGCCCCATCGATGGAAGCTGCCTCATCCAACTCGAAGGGAATGTTCTTGATAAACCCGTGGTACAGGAATGTTGACATGGCAACACCAAAACCAACGTAGAAGAAAACCAGGGACGGTTGACTGCTTAAAATACCCAAGGATCCAAACAGACCAACGAACGGAATCATCAGGGCCTGGAATGGAACAATCATGGAAGCCACCAAGACAACAAAGATAATGCTCGTGAACTTATTGTTATTTCTTGCTAGGTAGTAAGCCAACAACGAGGAAGTGATAATGATGGCGACCACGGAGAAGGTGGTAATAAAAATGGAATTGATAAGTGACTGCCAGTAGTCCATACGGCGGATGGCTTCAGAAAAGTTCTCCCAGAGTGGCTCAAGGGTTATCGAAAGAGGATCATTTCGGATTTCACGCTTTTCCTTGACGGAGTTCACGATCACTAAAAAGAACGGGAATGCATACAAAACCGCCAAAACAGCCCCGAGCGAGAAAACAATTCTATTAATGACTTTGGTGCGCTTCATCGCTGCACCTCAGCACGCTTGGAAATAATCACCTGGGTGATTGCCGCTACGGCAATCATCAAGAACATCAATACCGCCTGGGACTGACCGGTTGCAAAGAAACCAAACCCAAAGGCCTCTTTGAACACATGCATCGAGATCAGCTCGGTAGTTCGATAAGGTCCGCCTCCTGTAAGGGCGAGGTTCACGTCGTATGCCATGAAGGTGTTTCGAAGAGTCAAGAACAGCGAGATCGTGAAGGCCTGAGCCATAAGTGGAATCTTGATTAGGGCAAGGGTTCTCCAACCGGTTGCACCATCTATTAGCGCTGCCTCTAAGACGTCTCTTTCAATGCTCATCAAGCCGGTGATGTAGATGATCATCATGTAACCAGACATCTGCCAGACAGTGACAATAACCAGTGACCAGAAGGCTGTATCGGTGCTAAGCAACCAGTTTTCAGTAAAAATAGGCAGCGTAAAAGTTTCCGAGATGGTTGGCAGGGCTTGGCCAAAGATGAACTGCCAGATCAGACCGAGGATCACACCACCAATAAGGTTTGGAACAAAGAAGAAGGTTCGAAGGACTGTGGTTCCGCGCAATGGAAGAGTCACGATTAGAGCCAGGCCGAAAGCCACGACATTTACAAGAACTAAAGAAACCGCTACATACGCAAAAGTAAGCCAGATTGCGGCCCAAAACTTTTCGTCAGCTAGAGAAGCTGCGTAGTTGTCAAAACCAACAAAGTTGTCGTAACCGAAGCCATCCCAGTCAGTAAATGTGAAGTAGATTCCTCGAACAAAAGGAACGATTAGAA
>JBIIME010000061.1:0-3717 GCA_044338175.1 Rhodoluna sp. | reverse complement strand
AAAGTCACGCTGCTTATGTCCTCTCAGATCAAACAGCTGGCAAACCAGCTAACGCACACAAAATGCTTCGTCGCATTGCCCCGGCAGCTGTATCCAACGCGCGCTCAGAAGCAAAGGACCTTGAGGCCCAACTGCAAAAAGATCACGCTGGATCGAAGCTCGAAAGCTGGGACTGGGCTTACTACACCGAGAAGGTCCGAAAGGAAAAGTACAACCTAGATACCTCTTTAATGAAGCCCTACTTCGAACTAGAGCGAGTGTTATTTGACGGAGTTTTCTTTGCGTCCGAAAAGCTCTTTGGGGTTACTTTCAAGGAACGAAAAGATCTGAAGGCTTACCACGAGGAAGCTAGGGTCTTTGAAGTCTTCAACGAAGATGGCTCGAAGCTTGGATTGTTTATAGGAGATTTTTTCACCAGAGACTCTAAGCACGGAGGAGCCTGGATGAACAATCTAGTTGACCAATCCAAGCTGCTAAATCAGAAGCCTGTTGTTGTGAACAACCTGAACATTCCAAAACCGCGCGAGGGAGAGCCTGCACTTCTTACCTTTGATGAAACCAGCACACTGTTTCATGAATTTGGCCATGCCTTGCATGGTCTACTATCCGATGTCACTTACCCAAGATTCTCGGGCACCAATGTGGAGCGAGACTTTGTAGAGTTCCCATCACAGGTAAATGAGATGTGGATGCTTTGGCCCGAAGTTGTTGCTAACTATGCCAAGCACCATGAAACCGGTGAGGTTCTTCCGGCCGAGTGGATAGCAAGCTTGCAAGCCTCGGAGACTTTCAATGAAGGATTTGAGACCACTTCTTACCTTGCCGCAGCCATTTTGGATCTGGCCTGGCACGAAGTTGCCGACCAAATCATCTCAGACGTATCTGAATTTGAGGCTAAGGCAATCAAGGATTACGGATTAGATTTTGATCCAGTTCCAGTTCGCTACAAGAGTGGGTACTTCTCACACGTGTTCTCAGGCGGATACTCAGCTGGCTACTACGGTTACATATGGTCCGAGGTGCTTGATGCCGATACCGTCAATTGGTTCAAGAAAAATGGCGGCCTAACCAGGGAAAACGGCGAGAAGTTCAGAAAAGAACTACTGTCCCGCGGAGGGTCGATTGATTCCATGGATATGTTTAGAAACTTCCGAGGCCAAGAGCCACAAATTGAGCCGCTACTTACGCGCCGCGGTTTGCTCTAAATAGAGGAGTTCTCTCCCAGAAAAGCACCAGCATTCCAGCAACTAGGGCCCAGAAGGCTCCGCCAATGCCAAATACCGAGATGCCGGCAGCTCCCACGATGAACGTTATAGCTGCAGGCAACCTGGTGTTTCTGTCTTCCAACGAGGCTCCGATAGAAGCGATGAAGCTTGGAAGAAGTGCCAACCCAACAACAGCAAGTAGAAGTTCCGACGGGACAGCAAGAACGAATGCTGCAAACAATCCAGCCCCAATTGCAAACAACCAATAAACCAATCCCCCAACAAACGACGCCACCCAACGACGAGCAGGATCTTTAGCAGCTTGCTCGTTAGCGTTGATAGCGGCGGTGATTGCAGCAAGATTCATACCGAAACCACCAAAGAATGAGGCAACCATCGTTGCAACTCCTGTTGAGGTTATAACTGCCCTCACGGGAACTTCGTATCCAAAGCCTTTCATGATTGCAATTCCTGGCAAGTTCTGACTTGCCATAGTAATCAGGTATAAAGGCACCCCAATTGAAAGAATTGGAATTAGATCCCAAGCTGGAACCACAATGTCAAAACTTGGGAACAGTCTCGCGTTCTCGAGCCATCCCCAGCCAAGATCTGCGTTTACTAACACAAAGGCCAAAACAATTGCTACCGGAGTTGCCCAAACGGTTGCGATCCGATTGAGCACAAACCAGACCAGAACAAATGGAATCACAAGAAACGGATAATCAACAGCGGCTCGGACCGTGTTGATAACGAAAACAAACAAAATACCCGCCAGCATCGCACTTGCGATACTTGCTGGGATTTTTTGCACCAACCTAGATAGGGCTGGCCATAATCCGGTCACAGTGAGTAAGACTCCAGAGAGTAGGAATCCTCCAACCGCTTGGTCAAATTCCAGACCTAGTCCCGCTGATGCTGCAAGGAATGCTGCACCCGGAGTTGACCAAACAATAGAAATTGGCATCTTGTATCGATAGCTCAAAACAGTTGAGAGTAAACCGTAGCCAATCAGTAAAACAAACAGTGCTGTAAAGGTTTGATCTCGGGTGGCACCCATTGCAACTAAACCGGCAATTGCAATTCCAAAAGTTGCAGCTGAACCAGAAATAGATGCTACGAAGCCTGCGATTATGGGTGCTTTTAGTTCAGGCTTGGGAGACTGAACGGGTTTCATTTATTAGGCAGATTTTTCTTGAGCTTGTTTCTTGAACGGGATGATTGAAGCTTCCTTTTTGCCAAGCACGACATCTTTAGTGATCTTGACAAGTCCCTGGGTTTCCATTGTTGGAATCTCAAACATGATTGGGCCAAGCACGGTCTCCAAAATTGAGCGCAAGCCTCGAGCTCCTGTTTCGCGCTCGATTGCCATGTCAGCCATCAATTCAAGAGCTGCTTTATCAAACTCCAGCTCAAAGCCATCCAGCTCGAACATTCTCTGATACTGCTTGGTAAGGGCATTTTTAGGAACTGTCAAAATATCCATCAAAGCTGATCGGTCAAGCGGTTCAACAGTTGCAATAACTGGCAGTCGGCCAATGAATTCAGGAATCAGCCCGAATTTTCTCAAATCTTCTGATTGCACATCGTTGAAGATGTCTGGGTCGACGCCATGCGACTGAACCTCGTTACCAAAGCCGATTCCTCGCTTACCAGAGCGGTTAGAGATGATCTCTTCTAGTCCAGCAAAAGCTCCAGCCACAATGAACAGAACATTAGTTGTGTCGATCTGGATAAAATCTTGCTGTGGGTGCTTTCTGCCACCCTGTGGTGGAACCGAAGCAACAGTACCTTCCAAAATCTTGAGCAAGGCCTGCTGAACACCCTCACCTGAAACATCTCGGGTAATCGATGGGTTCTCGGCTTTTCTGGAAATCTTGTCAATTTCGTCAATGTAGATAATGCCCTGCTCCGCGCGCTTGACGTCAAAATCAGCCGCTTGCAAAAGTTTTAGCAGGATGTTCTCAACATCCTCACCCACGTAGCCGGCTTCAGTCAGAGCTGTAGCGTCAGCTACTGCGAATGGAACATTGAGTCTCTTGGCAAGCGTTTGAGCCAGGTAGGTCTTTCCACAACCGGTTGGACCAATCATCAAAATGTTTGACTTGGCGATTTCGATTGCGTCGTGCTCTTTGCCGGCGGCGGTTAGGGTGCCCACCGAACGAATTCTCTTGTAGTGGTTATAGACAGCAACGGAAAGAACTTTCTTGGCTTTGTCTTGACCAATGACGTACTCGTCCAAGTAGCCGTAGATTTCTTTTGGCTTTGGAAGGGTTATGTCTTCAATTTCCTTGGAAGCCGCGGCGCCAAGTTCTTCTTCAATAATCTCGTTGCAAAGCTCAATGCACTCATCGCAAATGTAAACACCTGGGCCTGCGATTAGCTTTCTAACCTGCTTCTGGCTCTTCCCACAGAAAGAGCACTTCAGCAGGTCGCCTGATTCGCTGAGTTTTGTCATAACTAAAACCCTATTACCCATCCCCGACAATCGCGGTTAGGTTCTCCTAAGGTTTTA
>JBIIME010000060.1:0-3766 GCA_044338175.1 Rhodoluna sp. | reverse complement strand
TTCTACCGTTAGTGACTTCTTTCCCCATGTCCAAACGCTAGCCCCCAGCTAACACTTATCCAGACCCGTTCGGGCCTGATCACCTTGGGAAAGATCAGCCAGTCAATTAGTAATACTCAGGGCAGCTTGTGCTAAATTTCAATCAATTATCAGGTAGATAATGAAAATGATAGGGGAGAAATCAAATGGATTTCGGTCAGGCAATAAGCAGTTATTTCAGCAACTACGCTAACTTCAAAGGTCGGGCGAGAAGAAGTGAGTTTTGGTTTTCAATACTTTTTAATACCTTGATTATCATTCCAGCCATGATCCTAGACGCGATCCTGTTTGGAACACCACAAGCACTCTTCTACTTCGTTGTTGCCCTGGGAATTTTCATCCCAACGCTGGCAGTTATATGGAGAAGATTCCACGATATTGGAAAGAGTGGAGGGTTTTACTTCATCGGTCTAATCCCGCTTGTCGGAGCTATTTTGTTGATCGTCTGGCTCGCAACAGACTCTCAGCCGACTGCAAACCAGTACGGACCTCCGGTCAAGTAAACAAACGACGTTTTGGGACAGAGCCCAAACCCCTAATCGGGTTTGGGTTCTCTCATTTGCTTGAGCTTTGCAAGTTCTCCCTTGAGAAAATCAAGTTCAGTTTGAGATGTCTTGCCATCGGCAATTACTCTCTCTAGCGATGAGACTATCTTGGATAGCTGGGTGTGCTCTTTGTTTGCAGACTTATCTTCTTGTCTTGCTTCATCCATAGCATTCAACACGATTCCAATAAGTACGTTCAACACGGTAAACACAATTAGGAATACATAGGACAGAAAAAATGGCAGAGCTAGAGGGCTGATCAGAAGCCCCTCTTCTAGGTAGACAGGAAAGTTCTCCAGAGTCAACAAGATAAAGAGGCTTTTCATGCTAGCCCCGATGTCTCCCCAGGCGATAGGAGCTTCTTGTCCGAATATGTACACCCCAGCCATTCCATATAAGTAGAGCAACAGAGTGATGAGAACACTCATGCTAAGAAGCGGCGGGATACTCTTCAGGATAGAAGTGGAAAGGATCCTAACCTCCGGCAAGAAGCGGAAGATTCTAAGTAAACGAAAGAGCCTGAGAAGCCTTAGAACTGCTGACTGACCCTGGAAGAATGGCGCAAGCCCAATAACCAGGAAGTCAAAAATGTTCCAACCTTTTGTGAAGAACATCCAGGGTCTTGTCCCATATGAGGCCATCCTGAGCACTAATTCAACAACATAGATCCAAAACGCGATCGTATCAAGTCGGACTGCAGCTTGCTCGGACTCGCTACTGAGTCCCGGTAGGGTCAAAATACCCAGGGCTATGGCGTTTGTAAGAATCACGGCAGCAATAAAGAACTCAAACCATTTGCTGTAAACCAGTCGAGCCAGCCACTTTATCCGGTAGGTCGGCAGGTATTCCACTCCACCGTAAGCATTTACGATCGTCTGTTCGTTTTTTTTCATAACTCCCCCGGGTCCCCAATTACCTAAGCTCGGTAACAGCCAAAGCAAGATTTTTATCAGACTAGTGGGTATGACTTGTACATATCAAGCTTGCCTAGCCTGAAGCTGGTTTACGGAACCCAAGCCAATTTTCTTGGCAAAAAGTGATTCAGCCAGAGATGATCCCTGCGCCAAAGGAATCCACCTCTGCTCAGACTTAGTAGCGCTAGAATTTTGCCATGGGGGAATCAGCAATCTTAGGTCACTGGGAGTGCACTCGGTGCAAGAGCCAGAACGTTTACGTATCGGAAGAAGTAAGTGGCGCTATGGGCGTCACAATCAACACCCCCGGCCCAATAGACCCAACTTTTGTAAACACCATTAAAAACAAAGTCACAAGGTGTAGTGACTGCGGGGAAAGGGCCAGGTGGATTCTTTCCCCTGAGGCCCTGAAGGCCAAGGGGCGCAGAGAGAACGCGCAAATGGTCTGGATTGGTTACTTCGGTGGAGTTGCTTTTGCTGGCACGGCTCTATATCTTTGGCTGACATGGCCCTACGAATTTGAATTGACAATTGTTCTTCTTATCGGCGCCTCGGCTTTGCTTTCCCTGATCTTTTTTAGTGTTGGTTATAGCGGCTCACAGTTGAACAAGGCATACTTGAGGCAAGATCAGGAAAAGAAAGAGATGAATTGATGAATACAAAACTTATATCGAGGATTACTTCTTTGTCTTTACTACTTCCGCTTCTTGCCGGCTGCTCAGCCCCTAGTTCGAATGCTTTGGCATCTGAAATCTGTGAGTCGCGTTTTTCCTTAGTCGACATTGACCCAAATTCTGATAGTGGAGCACCAAGGTGGTATGAGGTTTGGGAAAAGACCCTAGCAATCCGATCGGCAGAAAGCACGAATGATCAAGAGATGGCTGTTGCCTCGGCTATGGACGATTGGTTCAACTCCGCAGTCCAGGCGGTTCAAGATGGACGTCAATGGCCTGTTTACGGAGAGGGATTTGCGGAATCAGGCTTCGCGCTAAACGACGCTTGTCAGCTATTCGATTAGCGAGCCGAATCTCAGCCCCGAGCTTTGAAGATTTCTTAAATCAAAAACCGGAGCCGTATCCCCAGCCAGCAAGAGTAGCCACAGCTGCGACACTGCCTTCAACATTAATGTCCACTTGGCGTTCTGCGCCAGTCGAGTCCGCTAACCAGATTTGTAAAGTCTTGGCCGAGGCGATGTCTCTCATTACCGTAGGCCAAGTCCTAAGCAAGTAAATGTTTTCAGGTTGCACGTCGCCATAAGGGCCAGTGTTTTCGTACCCGGTGCTTATTCTTGCACCTTCATCAATAGAGTAATCCAGGCTTGGGTTGGTTGTTGGGTTCCAAGTGTACTGCGAACTTGAGTTGTTTAGCCAAGAACTCCCACTGCTCACGGTAACCGTACTCTCCTCAGAATTGTTCCAGCAAATTATCATCATGTAACCAAAAGGAACATCATCAACTGGAGGGTCGTTCAACCCAACATCGGAGGCCCCATTAAACGTAACTGTTGCACACAGACCGTATTCATCCACGGGAAAACACTCCCACCCCGTGGATTCAAATGATGATGTAGCCTCTTCCGTGGCTGGTTGTAAAGAATTGGACCCAGCGGAAGTGCATCCAGACAAAACTAGGGCGCTTACAACACCGATAATCCAGGCTTTATTCTTCATAATTCCCCCAAATAGAAAAGCAGCTCAGTGCTTAGCATAATTTATCATCTCGGGAAAATGGTCGTTATTACGTGGCCATTTTCACTGACGTCAATGGGAAAAGCTTCTCCAGTCATGACATCAATATTGAGACAATCTCTCCGAGATTTGATCTGCTGACCCTGAAACCAATATCTAGCCCAACCTCAAGTCCAGTAAGTTCGAGACCTGAGTTTATGCTTCTAGGCAAAACCTAACTGCAGATCGGCGTCTAATGAACAAGTATTTGGAGTTCGTGGGTGAAGTTAGCAGTGTTGGAACCGCATTTAGCCGCCTGATTCCAGCAAAGAGCATGGTTAGCCCGAGCGACGAGCATGGAGAGCAAAAGCGGAGGATTGCCGACAGGCTGCAGGGATTTTTTGAGCGGTTCTTCAGCGCCTAGAGGCTTCTTGGCTTTTTGCACTTATACCCCCCAGGGTATAAGCTAGAGCTAGGTAAATATTCAAATTCTAGGAGGCACTTATGTGTTCACCAGCTCTTTGCTCTAGCTGCAACAAGATCACCTGGTCTGGTTGTGGACAGCACATCGAAGAAGCTCTAGCTGGATACCCAGCAGAGC
>JBIIME010000059.1:0-3823 GCA_044338175.1 Rhodoluna sp. | reverse complement strand
CCCGAATGACTGCTGAGCTACAAAAAGCAGGATTAAATTTTGAAGTTCAAGTCGCAGTTGATGGGCAACTAGAAACTCATGAACCCAAGTTTTTATCCAAGGGAGCAGTCGGCTGTTGGAAATCACACGTTAATGCGATGCGAAGGATTGTTGAAGCAAAAGCCCCGTTTGGACTAATACTTGAAGACGATGCAGTCTTTAGCCCTGTTGTCAATGACAAGTTTCTGTCCAAAATGACTGATCTTATGAACAGGAATCAAATTGACATTCTTCAAATCGGATTTATTGATTGGCGAAACTCAATTTCTATACGATCTGGAATATTAGAGTTTTTGATTGCTTTACTCAAACAAAGAGGCACCAAAGACTCTTCAGGTTTTCGATTTATCCTCGGGGAGTTCCTGCAAACAACACACGCCTACATCGTGAATCCTCGTTTGGCCGAAGCAATTTCGGATACTTTTCCGGGCCCACCTCTACTAGCTTGGGATGACTATCTTGGGATTCTCGCTAGGGGTCAAATTCAGCGAGGGATTCGAATAGCAAGGTTGGTAAAAAGCTTAGCTTCTCAAGAATCGTACGAAGTCGAAGGCTCAAAGAAGGACTCAGACATCTGGGACCATGGGGCTAATTAATTCTCTACTATTTTGGAGATTGACCTGCTTAATTCTGATCGATTTGCGGTGGTAAATTTGTTTCAAGTTTTATCATCGGAGTAATCTAAAAGGAAAACTCTCGGTTTGAGAGTCGGAGAAAGAAGAAATGACTAGTTCGAATGCCTCGGGAGTACTTGTCCAGGTAATCAATCTCGAAAGACGCCCCGACCGACTAGCCCGAATGACTGCTGAGCTACAAAAAGCAGGATTAAATTTTGAAGTTCAAGTCGCAGTTGATGGGCAACTAGAAACTCATGAACCCAAGTTTTTATCCAAGGGAGCAGTCGGCTGTTGGAAATCACAAGTGAATGCAATTAAAAGGATTGTTGAAGCAAAAGCCCCGTTTGGACTAATACTTGAAGACGATGCAGTCTTTAGCCCTGTTGTCAATGACAAGTTTCTGTCCAAAATGACTGATCTTATGAACAGGAATCAAATTGACATTCTTCAAATTGGATTCATAGATTGGCTGTATTCACTATCTTGGGATTCCCTACGCCCAGGATTATTGGAGTTTTTGATTGATCTTTTGAAAAGACGCGGGGTGAGAGACCGTTCTGGTTTTCGTTTTGTTCCAGGGGAGTTTAGGGACAGCGCACACGCCTACATTGTAAATGCCCGTTTGGCTGAAGCTATCTCAGAGATTGCTCCTGGAGCTCCCCTTATTCCTTGGGATGATTACTTGGGACTTCTCGCAAAAAATCAAATGTTTAGAGACATCAAAATAGCCAGGCTAGTAAAATCGGTAGCCACTCAGGACTCCTATATAGTGAAGGGCTTGAAGTCGGATTCTGACATTTACCCCAAGAAAATTTGATGTAATCGATAATTTCTTGTCTCGAGGCGCTAGTTCGAAATCTCGTCGACCAACCTGGACGCAACGTTAACTAACCGACTACTTTGTGTTGAGTAACGAAAGTTATAATCCGATCAATCCATCCAATCTTTCTCGCCAAAACTAGGGCGCCAACATACAACAGGGTTCCAACCCATAAGAAAACAGCCAGGTCCCCAGCCAGCTGGAATCCACCCACTAGAAATGGCTTTATAGCATCCGGAAAAAACATGAAAGTGCCACCAAAAGTACTACTTCCCCAAACTGCAATCCTTAGTGATAGCACCTGGGTAGTCATGATTATTCTAATTATCTTCATTGGGCATGCATGCCAACGTTCGTCATCTGTTACTAAACAAATAAATCTCGATCTAAAGCACTAGCATTGTCCTTGAAAACATCAAAGATTGAGGTGCCTCTTGTCAAAAGGTAAGATTCCCGGCTCGATAGTAACTATTACAGGCGGAACTGGCTCATTTGGCTCCACGATGCTAAGTCACCTTCTGTCAGAAGGCGCAGCCGAGGTTCGGGTCTTTAGTCGTGATGAGGCCAAGCAAGATCAACTCAGACACAAAATTGCCGACAACCGTGTCCGTTTTTTTATTGGGGACACCAGAGATCCACTGAGCGTTAAGAACGTTCTAAAAGGCACCGATCTGGTCTTTCACGCTGCTGCACTTAAGCAAGTTCCCTCAGCAGAGTTTTTCCCTTTAGAGGCTGTGGCAACCAATATTCAAGGTAGTGCTAATGTTCTCAGGGCCGCAATTGAAGCAGAAGTATCCTCCGTTGTTTGCCTAAGCACCGACAAGGCTGTTTATCCAATCAATGCCATGGGCATGAGCAAGGCTTTAATGGAAAAAACTGCGATGGCTTTTGCCAGAGACAATCTGGATGCCAAGACCGTTATATCTGTCACCAGGTACGGAAACGTTATGTATTCCAGGGGATCGGTAATCCCGCTTTTCATTAGTCAAATTCGAAGTGGAAAACCTCTAACAATCACAGATCCCGAAATGACAAGATTCCTAATGTCCCTTAGCGAGTCTGTTGACTTGGTTCAGCATGCCTTTGAGAATGCTGAAACGGGCGATCTATTCGTTCGCAAAGCTCCAGCTGCCACCATCGCTGTCCTTCTAGAATCACTTCTTGAATTAGTTGGAGTGGGCCGCCCAGAGATTAAGACCATTGGTGTTCGACACGGTGAGAAGCTTTTTGAGTCCTTACTCGGTGCCGAGGAGATGGCTAAAGCAGAGGATCGAGGAGATTACTTCAGGGTCCCACTCGATACCAGAACTCTTGATTACGAGGCGTTCTTCGAACACGGGGAAAACAAGCCTGCTTCGAACGAGTCTTACACCTCCCACAACACCACAAGGCTAGATAAGGAAGGTGTCAAGACTCTTCTTCTTACCCTTCCTGAAATACGTCAGGAACTTGGGTTATGAGTGGTACAGAAAAGCTAACTGTTGTCACAGTAGTTGGAACCAGGCCAGAGATCATTAGGCTTTCCAGGGTTATTCCTCTTTTAGACAAACACTTCAACCACATCTTTGTAAACACCGGGCAAAACAAAGACCCTATGCTCAGCAAGGTTTTCTTTGATGAGCTAGAAATCAGGTCACCTGATCTATACCTTGACGTTGACACCTCAACACTCGGAGCAGTGCTAGGTGACACTCTTGCAAAAATCGAAAAAGTCTTTTTGGAGCACAAACCTGATGCTGTGTTGATTCTCGGAGACACCAACAGTGCTATTTCAGCAGTCCTGGCCAAGAGAATGCACATACCCGTTTACCACATGGAAGCTGGTAATCGCTCTTTCGACGAAAATGTGCCAGAAGAAACCAACAGAAGATTAGTAGACCACGTTTCAGACTTCAATCTTCCATACACGGAGCACGCCAGAAGAAACTTGCTCGCGGAAGGGCTCCCACCAAGAAGAATCATGGTTTCTGGTTCCCCGATGCGTGAAGTCCTTGATTCCTACATGCAAAAGATTCAGGCCAGCAACATACTGGGAACTTTAGACCTTGAACCACAAAAGTATTTCTTGGTCAGCGCTCACAGGCAAGAAAACGTCGACTCACTGGAAAGACTCAAGGACCTATTGGAAACACTAAAAAAGGTCCACGAAACCTGGGGTTTACCAATAATGGTTTCTACTCACCCAAGAACCCGTAAACAACTAGAATCGATACTTGGCTACAAGGAAACAAAAGGTGTGGTTTTCCACGAGCCGTTTGGTTTTGTTGATTACAACAAGCTGCAGCTAAACGCTAAGTGTGTTCTCTCAGATAGCGGCACCATTAGCGAGGAGTCAATTATTCTTGGG
>JBIIME010000033.1:0-13974 GCA_044338175.1 Rhodoluna sp. | reverse complement strand
CCAAGCTTCCGCATCCCTTTGGTTAGGGTTTCCTTGCCAATCTCGATAGCGTCCTCACGTCGCTCTTGCGAGAAATGGTGCTTAATCTTTGCACGAGCTCGGGGTGAGGCAACGAAATTCAACCAGTCCTTGGAAGGTGACGCGTCCAAAGATTTGGATGTGAAAACTTCGACAACGTCACCAGAATTCAACGTGCTATCAAGTGGAATGATTCGTCCGTTTACCTTTGCACCAATCGTCCTATGCCCCACTTCGGTGTGAACAGCGTAGGCGAAGTCAACTGCGGTTGCACCTGCAGGTAAGCCGATAACTTTACCTTTTGGTGTGAAGACATACACTTCCTTGGCGCCGATTTCAAAACGCAGCGCGTCGAGGAACTCCCCCGGATCCTGGGTTTCGGCTTGCCAGTCCGAAAGGTGTTTCAGCCAAACTAAATCATCTTGAGTTGTTGCCTGAGACTTACCGGCCTGCTCTTTGTACATCCAGTGTGCTGCAACACCGTACTGGGCCCGCTGATCCATCTCGGAAGTTCGAATCTGAATCTCAACTGCCCTGCCGGATGGACCGATCACCGTGGTATGCAGAGATTGATAGAGGTTGAACTTCGGCATTGCAATGTAGTCCTTGAATCTCAACGGAACTGGATTCCACCGCGCGTGAATGGCACCAAGAACTGCGTAGCAATCCCTTACAGACTGAACTAGAACTCGAATGCCAACAAGATCGTAGATCTCATCAAACTCTCGACCACGCACCACCATTTTTTGATAGATGCTGTAATACTGCTTTGGCCTACCGGCAACCTTGCCCTTCACTTTTTCCGTCTTGAGGTCGGCCTCAATTGCGCCTATTACTTCATCTAGATACTGCTCACGCATCGGAGTGCGTTGAGTTACCAAGTTGACAATTTCCTCGTATACCTTGGGGTACAGAATCTCAAAAGAAAGGTCCTCAAGTTCAAGCTTGACCGTGCTGATTCCTAGACGGTGCGCCAAGGGAGCATAGATTTCAAGGGTCTCCTGTGCCTTTCGCTTAGCAGATTCCTCGGAAACAAACTTCCAAGTTCTGGCGTTGTGCAATCGATCCGCAAGCTTTATTACGAGCACTCTGATGTCCTTAGACATCGCGACTACCATTTTGCGAACGGTCTCCGCCTGGGCGCTGTCTCCAAACTTAATCTTGTCCAACTTGGTAACGCCATCGACCAACATGGCCACCTCGTCTCCGAAATCAGTCCGCAGCTTCTCGAGAGAATAGGGAGTGTCTTCAACGGTGTCATGGAGCAAAGCGGCGGCAATAGTTGTGGCACCGATTCCCAGATCTGCAAGAATCTGTGCAACCGCAACAGGGTGGGAGATGTAAGGCTCGCCAGATTTGCGCAACTGCTCCGAATGGGCTTTCTCGGCTGCAACAAATGCCTTCTCGACGAGGGCGACGTCGGCCTTTGGGTGATTTGCCTTTAGTGATTTAACTACTTGCTGGAGCTCTTGGGTATAGGAAGGCTGTTTTGAGAAAATGCGCGGCAAACGCGCCCTGATTGAACTGGAGTCTAAATCAGTCATGCCCTTGCCCTTCCAGGCTCAAGCCTACTCTTGAGACGACATTGACTCTATGACTTGTTAGCGAACCGAGGCTCGTTCTCCCGGAGGTGAACATAGACCGGAGAGGCAATAAAGATTGATGAGTATGTTCCAACAATCATTCCGATGAACAATGCAAGGGCAATGTCTCTAAGGGTTCCAACACCAAGAATGAAGGCTCCGATGAACAAAATCGCTGCAACTGGCAAAACTGCAACCACAGAAGTGTTTATTGACCTGACCAGCGTCTGATTCACAGCTAGGTTCACCTGAGAAGCAAATGTTGTTTCTTCCGAGAACTCAACACCAAGCGTGTTCTCACGCACCTTATCGAAAACCACAACGGTGTCATACAACGAGTAGCCAAGAATAGTTAGAAGTCCAATAACTGCAGCCGGAGTCACTTCAAAACCAGTTAGCGCGTAGATTCCAGCAGTGATCACAACGTCGTGGGCTAAAGCTGCCAGAGCCGCAATGGACATCTTGAAAGTTCTAAAGTACAAAGCCATAAGTACCGAAACCAAGATAAGGAAGACAATCAGGCCATTTATGGCTTTGGAGGTTACGTCAGCACCCCAGTTTGCACCAATGAATGACGAAGTTACCGACCCCGAGGGTAGATCATATGCATTAGCCAAGGCAATTCGAATCTCTTCGGTTGTCACATCATCTAATTGCTCGGTTTGGATTCTTACAGAGTCAACACCAACCGAAGTGACAATGGGCTGAGTATCTGGATCAACTGATTGGACAGCGTCTCTAGCTACCTGCTGAGAAGTGTTTCCCACTCCATCGATACGAAACTCGCTGCCACCTCGAAACTCGATACCAAAATTGAATCCCCCGCGGGCCACTGGAGCCACTATCGCAATGATCACCAAGACAATTGCGATTGCGTACCAAAGCTTGCGACGCCCAACAATGTCCATCGACACGCGGCCGCTATATAGATCATTACCGAGATCTCTAAACTTTGACATTAGTTACCGCCTGTCTTGTCAGCTTCTTGAATGGCAGCTTGAGCTTTTCGTTCAGCGATGGTCTGCCTTGTAGCGGCTTCCTTAGAAACTTTCAGAATCTTCCCTGAACTCAAACTTGGTGCAACCCTAAATTGGCCACGACCGACATAGCCTGACGCCTTTAGTGATTTGGAGTCAAAGCCTGACCAGGGATGACCTGAACTGAAGAACTTGGTTCGAGCTAACAGTGTTAGAAGTGGGTGGGTGAACAACAGGACAACAATCAGGTCGACGATGGTTGTGAGTCCAAGAGTAAAGGCAAAACCACGCACGTTGCCGACCGTCAATAGGAATAGCGTCGCTGCTGCAGTGAAGCTAACGGCGTCGGAAGCCAGAATCGTTCGAATCGATCTCCGCCACGCGTTTTCTACCGCCACCTCAAGGTTTCTACCTTCTCGGATCTCATCACGTACCCGCTCAAAGTAAACAATGAAAGAGTCGACCGTAATTCCGATAGCAACGATAAGTCCTGCAACACCAGCCATCGACAATCGGTAGCCCTGCCTCCAAGAGAGGAAAGCAATCAGTAAGTAAACCAAAACACCGGCAACAAGAAGTGAACCAACTGTGACAATTGCCAATCCTCGGTACTGGAAAGCAGAGTAGATAACAACAAGGATTAGACCGATCAGACCGGCCAACAGACCGCTCGTGAGCTGATCCTGGCCAAGGGTTGCCGATATGTTCTCTTGACTCTGCACTTCAAAACCGATTGGCAATGATCCGTACTTGAGTTGATCAGCAAGAACTTTAGAGGAATCCCGATCAAAGCTTCCAGTAATTTGAGCGGATCCATTAGTTATTACAGCTTGGGTTGTTGGGGCTGTAATTACATAGCCGTCGAGAGTAATTGCAAACTGATTTCTTGGCATCTCTAGCGGAAATAATCTTTGGGTAACTGTCGAGAATCCCGCTGTGCCGATTTCGTCAAACTCAAGATTCACAGCCCATGTATTGGTTGAAGCTCCTGTAGAAGAAGTGACCGTGCCGTTGGAAGCATCGGAAATATTTGCGCCGTCTACTTCGACTGGACCGAGAATAAACTTCGTTAGCCCGTTGACATCACAAGTCACCAGTGGAACGCTAGGGTCGTCAATCTGGCCAGGCTCTCTAAAGGACGAAGCGCAGTCGAGTTCATCAAACTCTTTTTGAATCTCTGGTGAGATCCAGTTCAAATCACTGCCATCGACCGGCGCGGCGGCTGGTGGGTCAGCGGCGGGAGTTTCTTCCGGTGCTGGGGTTTCTGACGCCTCCGGGTCTTCAGACTCTGTTCCGTCAACGCTCGAGGTTGGTGTACCTGCACTGGTGATTAGTACAGGTCGAAACTCGAGTTTGGCAGAGGCCTTAATCAAAGCCAGTGTATTTTCGTCAGGGACTCCCGGAATGGAAACAATGATGTTTGTGTCACCTTGAGTAGTAACCTGCGATTCACTAACTCCGCTGGCGTCTACACGTTGACGAATAATCGAAACCGCCTGGTCCAATTGCTCGGTAGTTACCGCTTGGCCGTCGAGTAAAAGCGGGGAAAGAATAACTTGGGTACCACCCTGTAAGTCAAGAGCCAATTTTGGAGTGAAGCTAGCATTCTCGTCAGTGGTCGAACCAAACCCGATAAGGCCAGCTAATCCGAAGATGATAACCAATAGCCAAATCAGAGATTTGCGTGCCGACTTTACGGTGTTGCTAGCTGCCAATTCTTTACTCCCCTATTACTTTCCTGAATCGGCTTTGGGAGCCTCTGTCTTGGGCTTACTTTCGGTTTTGCTCGAAGTCTTGCCTTCAGCTTTTGCAGTTGCTGCAGGCTTTGCGGCCGGGTCGATTCTACTGACGGCACCAATTGCGACCGTTAGCTTTTGACCAGGAGCTGTTTCGAGCTCTATGCGATCGTCTTTGACGCTTGCGATCTTTCCAAAGATCCCGCTGGTCAGCATGACGGTTGCACCCTTCACAACTTCGGATCGAAGTTTCTCGGCAGCCTTCTTGCGATTGCGACCGGAAACAAAAATCCAGACTCCTAGAAAAGTCAGGGCAAGCAAGAAAAATAAAGTGTCCGTCATGAGGGCCTAACGTCAAAAAAGCGCGTTTGCGCGTGTCTAAATTATAACTGAACCCCCACTGACCGAACTAACTCGGTTCGGCTACTCCCAAGTGCCTATAGGCCAAATAGGTGGCCTGTCGACCTTTTGTGGTCCTTTGAATAAGGCCCTCCCTTAGCAGATAGGGTTCAACGACCGACTCGATGGTGTCAGGCTCTTCTCCAATTGCCACTGAAAGAGTCGAAAGGCCGACCGGCTTTCCTTGGAACTTCACAACCAAAGCCTCGAGGATCTGCTTGTCCAAACGATCTAACCCGAGAGAATCGACTTCGTAAAGGTGCAGTGCCTTCTTCGCAACTTCAGAAGTTATAGTTCCTGCGCCATCAACGAGCGCAAAGTCTCTGACTCTTCTTAGAAGTCGATTTGCAACTCTTGGGGTTCCTCTGGATCTTGAAGCAATCAATTCGATTGCGTCTTTGTCAACTCGCAGCGATAACTGTTTAGCAGCACGAACCAAAACCGTAGCAAGGTCTTCCTTTCCATAGAACTCCAAGTTAGCGGTGTAGCCAAAACGATCTCGTAGTGGATTGGGTAGCATTCCAGACCTAGTGGTTGCGCCAACCAAAGTGAAAGGTTCCAAATCCAAAGAAATGGACGAGGCCCCGACACCCTTTCCGACCATCACGTCCACCCGGAAATCTTCCATCGCGAGATACAGCAACTCCTCGGCAGGCCTAGCCATTCGATGAATTTCATCAATAAATAAAACCTCTCCGGCAGACAGAGAGGAAAGAATTGCAGCAAGATCCCCTGCGTGCTGAATTGTTGGACCGCTAGTGATGCGAAGCCCTGATCCAATTTCAGACGCCACAATCATTGCCAGAGTTGTTTTACCCAATCCTGGAGGACCCGCAAGCAAGATGTGATCCGGAGCCCGATTTTGCAAGGCTGCCGCTTTTAGAAGCAGACCTAATTGGTTTGACACGTTTGCTTGACCTACAAATTCTTCAAGGCTGGTAGGCCTAAGAGCGGATTCAAATGCCAAATCACTTTCTGAAAGAGCGGGGCTCAAAATATCGTTCACTTGATTCCCGCTTTAGCTAGATGTTGCAATGCAAGTTTCAAAACTTCCTGATCCGAAAGATTAGGGCTAGAAACCTTTCGCACTGCAATAGTTGCCTCTTTCTCGCTATACCCAAGCCCAATTAGTGCATCCACGCTTGCACGAGCAGATCCAGAGCTAACGGAAGCAAGTCCGCCGGAAATCTTTCCAGCCAACGAAAGTGCAATCAGCTTGGCAGTTTTTACGCCAACTCCAGACACTGATCTAAAGACTGCGTCGGATTCGCTTGCCACGGCGTCAGCAATCTCCTGAACGGAAAGGGAACTCAGAATTGAAAGTGCTGACTTTGGACCAACCCCATTTACGGACCTTAGTAGATCGAAGGTTTCGAGCTCGAGGGCATCCAGAAATCCATAGAGAGTTAGAGAATCTTCGCGGACAACAAGCACCGTCATTAGGGTTGCGGGATGCCCAAGATTTAGTTGTGTTGCGATTCGGTTGGTGGTGTGAACAACGAGGCCAACGCCACCTACCTCTATGGTGACCGCACCCAGCGTGCTTGCTAACACTTTTCCAGACACTGAGGCAATCACGAACTTAGCCTAACTAGCGATTCGATTTGCCTCTTGCTGATTTCACTGCGGAGTGCCACTTCTGCTGAGCCTTCGTATAGGTCGTGGAGCTATTCGATCCTCTGAAGCCCTGACAGATAGCGATAGCAAGAGCATCCGCCGCATCAGCCGGCTTAGGAATCTCGTCAAGGCCTAGGAGCTTTGAAACCATCTCTCCAACCTGCGCCTTGCCCGCGCGACCAGAGCCAGTTACCGCTGCCTTCACTTCAGTGGGGGTATGCATCGCTATAGGAATCTTGTATTTGTGAGCCAAGAAGATTGCAACCCCCGCAACCTGGGCTGTACCCATTACTGAAGATAGATTCTGCTGCGAAAAGACTCGTTCAATCGCAATAACATCCGGCTTGAACTTGGAAATCAAAGTCTCGAGCTCGGCTCCAATCGCACCAATTCTTGAGTCAAGCTCAGCTGTTTTCAAAGACTGAATTACTCCCACAAACACCAAGGTGGTCTTTCGAGACTTACCCAAATCAATAACGCCAACACCGCATCGAGTTAGGCCAGGGTCAACTCCCAGGATCCTCGTCACGCTTAGGCTTCTAGCTCCGCTAGCACTTCTGGGGACATGTCGAAGTTTGAATATACGCTCTGCACTTCATCGGAGTCTTCTAGTGCCTCAATCAATTTGATTACAGTGCGCGCAGTATCTGCGTCCACTTGGATTGAAGCCGCAGGGACAAACTCGACATCGGCGCTTTCGTAGTCCAACCCGGCATTCTGCAAAGCGGACCGAACTGAGACCATGGCTGATGGATCGGTTGTGAGAACAAAACTGGATTCCCTTGCTTCGATATCTTCCAGGCCGTGCTCCAGTCCTGCTTCTAAGATTTGATCCTCGCTGATTGAACTTGTGCGCTCAATAGTAATTACGCCCTTACGACTGAACAGATAGGAAACACTTCCCGGATCAGCCATAGTGCCCCCGTTACGGCTTACGGCCAAGCGAACATCGGCAGCAGCACGATTTTTGTTGTCGGTCAAGCACTCGATTAGGATTGCGATTCCGTTTGGCCCATAGCCTTCGTAGAAAATTGTCTGATATTCAACAGCGTCAGCATCTTGACCAGATCCACGCTTGATAGCGCGCTCTATGTTGTCGTTAGGCAGGGAGCTCTTTCTACCCTTCTGTACCGCGTCATAGAGCGTTGGGTTACCGTCCATGTCAGGACCACCGATTCGAGTGGCAACCTCAATGTTCTTGATTAGCTTTGCGAAAAGCTTTGCCCGGCGTGAATCGATGATCGCCTTTTTGTGCTTAGTGGTGGCCCACTTGGAATGTCCGGACATTATTCTCCTTGAATACCTTCGCTTTGAATTCTAAATCAGACCTATTGGGATGAACTAGCCATCTTCAAAAAGTACTCATGCACCAAGGTCTCACCCGTGATCTCTGGGTGAAAGGAAGTAGCCAACATGTTTTGCTGCCTCACGGCAACTACTGTCCCGTCGCTCAGTGTGGATAGAACTTTGACTTCCTCTCCCACTCTTTCAACGATTGGGGCCCTAATAAAAGCTACGTTCAAGTTCGATCCATCAAAATCGATTACCTGCTCAAACGAATCAAGCTGTGAGCCGAAGGCGTTCCTGCGAACCGAAATGTCCATTACCCCGATACTGCGCTGACCAGAAGCGCTATCTAACACCTCGTTTGCCAAGGTAATCATTCCGGCGCAAGTTCCAAATATTGCCTTGCCAGATTTGACAAATTCCAGAATTGGCTCTCGCAGCAAAAAGATGTCCATGAGCTTCGAAATTGTCGTTGACTCTCCACCAGGCAAAATCAATCCCGAGAGATCCTTTAGGTCTGCGCTCTTTCGAACCTCGACTGTTTCACAAGCTAGTTTCGTGAGCGTTTCAATGTGCTCTCTTACGTCACCTTGAAGAGCTAGTACTCCGATACGCAATTACCAACCGCGCTCCGAAAGTCGATGAGGTGCGGGAAGATCTTTAACGTTGATGCCAACCATTGCTTCTCCAAGACCTCTAGAGGCCTCTGCAATAACTGAAGGATCGTTAAATGCGGCAACTGCTTTAACAATTGCAGCAGCGCGCTTAGCAGGTTCTCCCGACTTGAAAACGCCTGAACCTACGAAAACGCCGTCAGCACCAAGTTGCATCATCATGGCGGCATCAGCAGGAGTGGCGACACCACCTGCTACAAACAAAACAACAGGAAGTTTCTTTGTTCTTGCCACTTCACGAACTAGATCGTAAGGAGCCTGAAGTTCCTTTGCGGCAACGTACAGTTCGTCCTCGGTCTTTGATGCCAGAACGTTAATTTCACCCAAAATAGTTCTGATGTGCTTGGTAGCTTCCGAAACATCGCCGGTACCGGCTTCACCCTTAGAGCGAATCATTGCGGCACCTTCGGTAATTCTTCTTAGCGCCTCTCCTAAGTTGGTTGCGCCGCAAACAAATGGCACGTCGAACTTCCACTTGTCAATGTGGTTTACATAGTCCGCCGGGGAAAGCACTTCAGACTCATCGATGTAGTCAACCTTCAAAGACTCCAGAACCTGGGCTTCAACAAAGTGACCAATACGAGCCTTCGCCATAACAGGAATTGAAACTGTTGCAATAATCTGCTCGATCAGTTCTGGATCGCTCATTCTTGCAACGCCACCCTGAGCGCGAATGTCAGCAGGAACACGCTCTAGAGCCATAACGGCTACCGCACCGGAGTCTTCAGCAATCTTTGCTTGCTCGGCGTTAACAACATCCATAATCACGCCACCTTTAAGCATTTCTGCTAGTCCGCGCTTAACTAAGGGTGTTGACTCATTTTTTGAAGGGTTCATTTCAATATTCTAACCCGCCAAAACGGGTGTTTAGTTGTCCAGCCAGGCCTTTTGAATCTCGGCCCTGACCTCACCCAATAGCCTTGGCATCGCCTTAGTTTGAGCGATTATTGGAAAGAAGTTAGCGTCATTACTCCAGCGCGGAACGATGTGCTGATGGAGGTGATCCGCAATACCTGCTCCGGCTAGCTCGCCTTGGTTCATGCCCAAGTTAAAGCCCTGAGCCCTGGAAACTATGCGAAGCACCTCCATTCCACGCTTACTAAGAGCAGCCATTTCGGCCGCCTCTTCGAGGGTTGTGTCCTCGTAGGAAGCAAAGTGTCGATAAGTGCACACCAACAGATGGCCGGAGTTGTAAGGGAACAGATTCAAAAGAACGAAGCAGGTTTCTCCTCTGAAAACAATTAGCCCGTCCTCATCTGAACCTTGAGGCGCGAGGCAAAACGGGCACTCTTCTTTCTTGGGCTGCTGGCCGTTTTGAATATAAACCAAGCGATGCGGAGTCCAGAGCCTTTGATAGTTATCTGGCACCCCTGGCAGAAACTCTGGTCCGCTCAACTAAACCTGCTTCTTCGATTCAATGGCTTCAATGATAAGAGCAACCGCATCATCAACCGCCACACCGTTAACCTGTTCACCTGATCGATACCTGAAGCTCACCGAATTGGATTGCTGATCCTCAGCACCAGCTATCAACTGGAACGGGATCTTATCTTTGGTGTGGTTGCGAATCTTCTTTTGCATCCGATCATCGCCCAAGTCAATTTCTGCTCTAACACCGTGTGATTTAAGTTTGGCGATGATGCCTGAAAGGTATGGAGCAAACTCATCGGCCACCGGGATACCCATCACTTGCACCGGAGCAAGCCATGGTGGAAAGTGTCCGGCGTAGTGTTCGGTTAGCACGGCAAAGAACCTTTCAATCGAGCCAAACAAGGCTCTGTGGATCATTACAGGCCTCTTTTTCACTCCATCATTTGCCGTGTACTCAATTTCAAATCTTTCTGGCAAGTTAAAGTCAAGCTGGATAGTCGACATCTGCCAGGTTCTTCCAATAGCATCGCGGGCTTGAACCGAAATTTTTGGTCCGTAGAATGCAGCGCCGCCTGGATCAGGAACCAACTCCAAACCGGAGTCAGTTGCAACCTTCGCCAAAGTTGAAGTTGCCTTCTCCCAGAGGTCGTCATTTCCAACAAACTTTTCGTTATCTGGATCGCGAGTAGACAACTCAAGATAGAAATCGGTAAGGCCATAGTCTCGAAGGAGGCCAAGCACAAAATTCAATACCGATGTGAGCTCTGACTCCATATCCTCTAAAGTGACAAACAAGTGAGCATCATCTTGAGTCATTCCGCGCACCCTTGTTAGGCCATGAACAACGCCAGATTTTTCGTAACGATACACAGAACCGAACTCAAACATGCGAAGCGGCAAGTCGCGGTAGGAGCGAGCCTGTGACTTGTAGATCAAAATGTGGAATGGGCAGTTCATTGGCTTTAGGTAATAGTCCTGGCCTTGCTTGCGAACAATGCCCTGCTCGTCAACTTCTTCATCAAGCTTCATTGGCGGGAACATGCCCTCTGAGTACCAAGCCAAGTGACCGGAAGTCTCAAACAGGTTTGATTTTGTTATGTGCGGTGAATATACAAAATCATATCCGGCTTGCTCGTGACGCTGTCTCGAGTAATCCTCCATCACGCGACGAATAGTTCCACCTTTAGGGTGGAAAACCGCCAGGCCTGATCCAATTTCCTCTGGGAAGGAAAACAAGTCGAGCTCTTGACCCAGGCGACGATGATCTCGCTTGGCCGCCTCTTCCAGTCTTTCGAGGTGAGCCTTGAGTTCGTCTTTGGAAGCCCAAGCAGTTCCATAAATCCTTTGCAGCTGTTTGTTCTTTTCATTGCCTCGCCAGTAAGCGGCGGCAAGCCTTGTCAGGCTAAAGCCATTGCCGATCATCCGAGTGTTTGGTAGATGCGGGCCTCGGCATAGATCCTTCCAAAATGTTTCACCTGATTTTGCGTCCGTGTTGTGATAAATCGTTAACTCGCCTGCGCCAACTTCGGCTGAACCTTCTGCCAAGTCGCTTGATCCTTTGAGTGAAATTAGTTCCAGCTTGTAAGGCTCGGCAGACAACTGGCTGCGGGCCTGGTCTTCAGAAACCGCTTTTCTCACAAAACGTTGCCCGGAGCGAATAATCCGCTCCATTTCTTTTTCGATACTTTTTAGATCCTCCGGCGTAAAAGGCTCAGCAACATCAAAGTCATAGTAAAAGCCGTCAGCAATGGGTGGGCCTATGCCCAATTTCGCCTGAGGGTTAATGTTTTGTACCGCTTGCGCAAGAACATGAGCGGTTGAATGCCTAAGAATGCTCAATCCGTCTGGGGACGAGATGATCACTGCCTCAACCGAGTCGCCATCTAAAACAATGTGTGCGAGATCCCTGAGCTCACCCGAAACGCGCATCGCAATAACAGACTTGTCGGTAAACAGCTCAAAGCCAGTACTCCCAACCTTTACCTGCTGTTTGACGCCATCTACAACGATGGATATCTGCTGTTCCAACTGAATCTTCCAATCTGACCTGCGACTATGGTCAATCCTAACCAGCTAGGAGCTTTCGCCTTGGTAACATTGCGAGTCGAGATAAGCCTTGGAAGAAGAAAAATGGAAACCGCTCAGCCTCACGTGATCAGTAAAGAGCTTGCCAAAAAGCTTAATTGGCTAAGAGCAGCGGTCCTGGGCGCAAACGATGGCATCGTATCCACTGCAGGACTAGTGATGGGTGTGGCAGGAGCAACAACAGACAATGGTGCAATTCTGATTGCTGGAGTTGCTGCTCTAGTTGCCGGCTCAATTTCGATGGCTGGCGGTGAGTACGCTTCCGTTAGTGCCCAGCGCGACAGCGAGATTGCATCTCGCTTGAAGCGCGAAGGAAGCAAGCGAAAATTTGCAAAGGATGATCACGTATCACCGATGGCTGCGGCTGTAGCGTCTTTTTTCTCATTTGCGCTTGGGTCGGTACTTCCAATCGTTGCCATTACTGGTCCGTGGACTCAATATCGGGAAGCAGCGACGATAGTTTCCGTTGTCATATCCCTAGCAATCACAGGCTACGTTGCAGCAATTATCGGAGGAGCGAAACCGCTTCGCCCCGTGCTTCGAAACGTTGCCGTGTCGCTAGTGACGATGGCGGCGGCGTACGGGGTTGGAACGCTACTTGGTGTAGCGGTGATCTAAGCTTTCAGCTTTAAAGTTCTTGCTGTTGCGCTGAGCGATTCACGCGCTTTAGATGGATCATCGTTTAGCTTCAATCCATAGCTTGGTACTGCATCTGCAATGTCTTTCATCCAAGGGTTCTGGCTTTCCGGAAACATCCTCGAGGCAACATCAAGCATCACCCTGGTCGCAACCGATGCCCCAGGAGACGCTCCAAGTAAGCCTGCGATGGATCCATCGGCTGAGCTGATTACTTCAGTCCCAAACTGTAAAACTCCTAGGCCTTTTACTGGCTTGATGACCTGGGCTCTCTGTCCAGCTTCGTAGAGTTGCCAATCTTCTGCTCTGGCGTTTGGAACAAACTCTCGAAGACTTTGAATTTTCTGTTTTGAAGATTTGAAAATCTCTTTGACTAAGTAGATAACCAATGGGAAGTTCTTGGCAGCAACAGAGAGGTATGAAACGATGTTTCCGAACCGAATTGACGACGGAAGATCAAGCCAAGAGCCGTGTTTTAGGAACTTAAGATTCAAACCTGCGAACGGCCCGAAGAGTAATGATGTTCTACCGTCAATAACTCTGGTGTCTAGATGAGGAACAGACATTGGAGGGGCGCCAACTGCGGCTTGCGAGTAAACCTTTGCCTGATGCCTTGCAACCAGTTCAGGGTTTTCTGTCTTGAAAAAATGTCCACTCACAGGGAAAGTGCCATAGCCATTAATCTCTTTGAGCTTGGCCTTCTGAAGAAGCTTTAGTGCCCACCCCCCAGCCCCGACAAATACTCGAGGTGTGGTGAACTCAAATCTTGAAGTCGAGTTCTTTCCAGTTATTTGCCATAAGCCCTCCTTTTTCCGAAGAGAGCTCACCTCGTGGTTTGTCAGCACTTCAACTTTCTTGGTCTTGAGCCATTCATAAAGTTGCTCGGTAAGCGCACCGTAGTCGACATCTGTTCCCTGTTCGATTCTGGTTGCAGCAATTTCAGATTCTGGGCGACCTTCGATCATTAGAGGAGCCCACTTGCCAATCTCCTCAAAGTCTTTCGAAAACTCGATTCCGGCGAAAAGCGGTTGGTCTTTGAGGGCCTTGAAACGACGCTCTAGGTAGTCAACGTCCTTAGCGCCCTGCACAAATGTCATATGTGGAACGGAATGAATGAATGTCTCTGGATCTTTCAGGACGCCCTCTTTAACCAAGCTGGACCAGAACTCTCTTGACTCCTGAAACTGCTGGTTGATTGAAATTGCTTTTTCTGCTGATGGTAAATTGCCAGGTTGGTCATCTGGCATGTAGTTCAATTCGCAAAGAGCTGCGTGTCCGGTTCCAGCGTTGTTCCAAGCGTTGGATGATTCCAAAGAAACCTTGTCTAGACGTTCCAGAACAATCATTTTCAGTTCCGGATTTGCCTGGCGAAGCAATACTGCCAAGGTGGCGCTCATAATCCCGCCACCCACGAGGATCAAGTCGTACTGCCTAGCTGTTGGCACTTACTTTCCTTCTTTGAAACCTCGATACATTCTCGTGGGCGATACTGGGTTCGAACCAGTGACCTCTTCCGTGTCAGGGAAGCGCGCTACCACTGCGCCAATCGCCCGGGTAATTCGAGGTGAAGACGGGATTCGAACCCGTGTAG
>JBIIME010000032.1:0-14606 GCA_044338175.1 Rhodoluna sp. | reverse complement strand
ACCGGTTCAGACTCACTGATGATTCCAGATTTTGTGAAGCTAGCGGATGCCTACGGATGCCTTGGCATCAGAGTTGAGAAAAAAGAAGACGTTGACGCCGCGATCAAACTAGCCATCGAAACCAATGACCGTCCGGTTGTAATTGATTTTGTTGTTGGTAAAGACGCCATGGTTTGGCCGATGGTTCCGGCAGGACTATCAAATGACGAAGTCCAGTTTGCTAAAGACGCAGCTCCAGTTTGGGACGGTGATGAGTAAAGATGTCTAGACATGTACTTTCCCTGCTGGTTGAAGACAAGCCAGGTCTACTTACCCGCGTAGCGGGTTTGTTTGCAAGAAGAGGCTTCAATATTGAATCCCTTGCGGTAGGAACCAGCGAAGTAGAGGGTCTTTCCAGGATTACCGTGGTCGTCCAGGTTGAGGGCCACGCCCTAGAGCAGGTCACCAAGCAGCTAAACAAGCTCATAAACGTAATCAAGGTCGTCGAACTTGAGCCAGACCTAGCCGTTCAGCGCGATCACATTCTGGTCAAGGTAAAAACCGATGCCAGTAACCGCTCTCAGGTACTTGAGGCAGCTGATTTGTTCCGTGCGAGAGTTATCGATGTGGTTTCAGACACTTTGATTATTGAAATCACCGGAGATTCCTCCAAGTGCCAGGCCTTTATCAAGGTCCTAGAGCCATTTGGAGTAAAAGAGCTTGTTCAGTCGGGCATCTTGGCCATGGGCCGAGGCTCCAAGGCAATAAGCGACAAGGTTACCAAGTAGTACAAAGGCTTCAACTTTCTAAACACCAAATTAAAGGAGAAACAACAATGGCAGAGATCTTTTACGACAAGGATGCCGATCTAGCAATCATCCAGGGACGCAAAGTTGCCGTTATTGGCTTTGGCTCTCAAGGTCACGCTCACTCACTGAACCTAAAGGACTCTGGTGTTGACGTGGTTGTTGGTTTGCAAGCGGGCTCTAAGTCCAAAGCCAAGGCTGAAGAGCAGGGACTTAAGGTTCTTACTCCTTCCGAAGCTTCAAAGTGGGCAGATGTGATCGTTGTGCTAGCGCCGGACCCACGTCAGCGCGATCTATACACCGAGTCAATCGAGCCAAACCTAGAGCCAGGAAACGCAATAGTTTTCGGTCACGGTTTTGCTATTCGCTTTGGATACATCAAGCCACCCGCTGGCATCGATGTTTTCCTGGTTGCGCCTAAGGGCCCAGGTCACATCGTGCGTCGCGAATACGTTGATGGCCGAGGTGTACCAAACTTAGTTGCAGTTGAGCAGGACGCCACCGGCAAGGCGATGGAGCTAGCGCTTAGCTACTCGAAGGCAATTGGTGGTACCCGTGCTGGAACCATCAAAACCACCTTTGCCGAAGAAGCAGAGACTGACCTATTCGGTGAGCAGGCAGTACTTTGTGGTGGAGCATCCCAGTTGGTTCAGTACGGTTTTGAGACTTTGACTGAAGCTGGTTACCAGCCAGAGGTTGCTTACTTCGAGGTCCTTCACGAACTAAAGCTGATTGTTGATCTGATGTATGAAGGTGGAATCGCGAAGCAGCGCTGGAGCGTTTCAGACACAGCTGAGTATGGCGATTACATCTCAGGCCCAAGGGTTATTGGCCCAGAGGTAAAGGTTCGCATGAAAGAAGTCCTTACCGACATACAGGATGGAACCTTTGCTAAGAGATTCGTGGCCGACCAGGACGCTGGAGGCCCAGAATTCCTAGCCCTACGCGCGAAGGGCGAAGCTCACCCAATCGAAGAAGTTGGAAGAAAGCTAAGAAAGCTATTTTCTTGGCTGAAAAACTCTGACGACTACGAAGAGGGTAAGGCTGCGAGGTAGCCCAAAGAGCTTCCAATGCCCTTACTAACCGGTAGGGTTATCTTGTAAAAATTTCACTCACCAAAAAGGGGAAAGTAAAAATGGCAAAATCAAGTTCAGCAAAATGGGAAATAATGATCCCGGGCATCCCGGACCCACAGGTTGACACTGCAACACTTCAGGGCTGGGCTCGTGCAGGAAGAGTGAAGCCCAACACTCTAGTTAAGGAACTCTCAACTGGAGCCACATTTCCGGCGAACCAAGTTCCAGGCGTTTTCTCTGACAAGAGCTGGACAACCGCAATCATCTTGTCTCTCTTCCTTGGCGGACTCGGCGTAGACAGGTTTTACACCGGTCACGTTGGTTTAGGAATTGGAAAACTTCTCACACTTGGCGGTTGTGGAGTTTGGACAATAATTGACTTCATCCTGTTCGTAACTCGAAAGGTCACAGATTCGGACGGCAACCCACTCTCCTAAATTTGAGAGAAGATTAAAACTTTCTGCACAGTTTGTCTTAGTACCAGCTGTTGCAATTGTTTTTGATTGGAACTGCCCTTTTTATTCCGTAACTGGTCATGTTTGCCCAGGCTGCGGAATGACAAGGGCAGTTCTGTCATTAACTAAATTTGATATTGAGACTGCCTGGAACTTCAGTCAGTTACTTTTTCTGGCACCGCTAATTTTCTTGCCAATGATCATAAATTTCTTCAGACCCACTAGGGGACTGAAAGCCCTGTCAATAGCTCTCGCGATTATTACAGTCGTTGTTTACGGCGTGTATCGGGTTATTTACCCACCTTCCTGGAGCTAGGCTCTAAGGCAAACGATTGCGGGCATGCTAGTAATTCACACCCAGGAGCCCCAGATATCCTCCAACAATTTCTCATAGTCTTTTAGCCAAAGATTCGGACTACGCTGAACCTGTGTTGATGCAAACCCTGATCGCCAAAGCTGGCTGCAATAGCTTTCGCGACCTTCACAGCTGGTCGGTTGCAAACCCGGGTAAATTCTGGGCTCAGGCTTGGCAAGATTTGGGCATAGTCGGCGATAGAGGAGCTATCGACTTTTCAGGCTCAGGCTTTGCCAGCACCAAGTGGTTTCCAGAAGCCAGGCTGAATGTTGTTAACACCTTGTTGTCCGGAGATCCAAACAAGGAAGTTCTAGTTGCTTACTCAGAAGCCGGACCAAGAGCCTCACTCACGCGCGGAGAACTAAAGAAAGAAGTCGCAGATTGCGCTGCTGCCTTGAAAGCATCGGGCGTAAAGCAAAACGATCGGGTGGCAGCCTGGATGACTAACTCCGTTGAGAGCGTGATCTTTGCTCTTGGAGCTCTCTCAATTGGCGCCGTTGTTAGCACCGCCTCCACTGACTTTGGACCCGCAGCACTAGTAGACCGCTTCGGTCAGATCGAGCCGGTTTTGCTTTTAGCTGCTTCTACCTATTCCTATGGCGGCAAGCAGCACTCATTGTTGGACAAATTAGATCAGGTGGTCAAAGAGCTACCAACCGTGAAGACCCTGGTGGTTGTTGGGGCAGAGGGCAAAGACAGCTTCGAAGCTTGGCTCGCTCCGCACCGCGGAGCTGAGCTCTCGCCAGAGCTATTTGGCTTTGATCAGCCCGGTTTCATATTGTTTTCGAGTGGAACAACAGGAAGGCCGAAGTGCATTATTCACTCTGCGGCAGGAGTTTTGTTGAAGGTCCTATCCGAGCAGGGCTATCACATGGATATCAACGAATCGGATCGAGCGCTTTATTCAACTACCTGCGGTTGGATGATGTGGAACTGGTTGGTATTTGGTTTAGGCCGTGGAGCAACAATTGTTCTGGTTGATGGCAGCCCGGGTCATCCTGACAGTGAGCGGCTATGGCAAATCAGCAACGATGAGAAGCTCAGCTTTCTGGGTGTTTCTGCAGCGCTTATTGATGTTTGGCGTCAGCAGAATCTTGTGCCAAAGCAAAAGTATGAACTTAGTTCACTTAGAACAATTGCCTCAACCGGTTCCCCTCTTGCAGCCTCTGGCTTTGACTGGGTCGAGGAATCTGTTGGAAGCGAAGTATCGGTTGTTTCCATTGCCGGTGGAACAGATCTTTGTGGCTGCCTGGTACTTGGCGTTCCAACCGAGAAAGTCCCACGCGGTGAAATCCAAGGACCAGCACTAGGTCTTGATGTAATTGTGCTTAGAGCCGATGGCACAGAAGCTGATCCACTCGAAGATGGCGAACTGGTCTGCAGAACACCTTTTCCAACTGTCCCTCTTGGTTTCTGGGGAGATGAAAACCGAGCCAAGATTCAAGCTGCCTATTTCGCCCGATTCAAGGACATCTGGGCTCATGGCGATCACGCGAGAAGAACCGCCAGCGGCGGATTTGAGATCCTTGGCAGGTTAGATGCAACTTTGAATTCCAAGGGTGTTCGCATCGGAACCGCTGAGATTTACCGTGTTGTGCTAACGGTTCCTGGCATCATGGGTGCCTTGGCGGTAGCCCAACCGGCATGCAATGACACCAGAGTTGTGCTTTTTGTGGTTTGCGATGGGGAGCTAACTAGCACCCTAGAGCAGGAAATCCGATCCACCTTGAGAAGCCAGGCTAGCCCTAGGCATGTTCCAGATGTGATTGCCAAGGCTCCCGATCTACCCAGAACCCGTAACGGCAAGCTCAATGAGCTTGCGGTTTCAGACATTGTTTCTTCAAAACCTGAAAGAGATAGCTCTACCTTGGCTAATCCAGAAAGCCTTGAGTATTTTAGAACCTGGACTAAGCAAAACCCAGCTAGATAGCTCGGGTTGTTCCGCGAACCACAAGCTCAGAGGTAACTCTTATTTGCTGAGACTTGGAATTAGGTTTTTCAATTCGCTCAATGATTCTTTTGGCAGCCAGCTTGCCAAGCTCGGCAAGAGGTTGGGCTACCGAAGTTAGGTTCACACTTCGCAATCCACCGAGCCTGATGCCGTCATAACCAACCACGGATATATCTTCTGGAACCTGTAAACCGGATTCTTCAATTGCGGCAATTGCACCCACCGCAGCAAAGTCGTTAGCAACTACCAGTGCGGTTGGCTTTAGCTCGAGAGCTTTCTTGGCTGCTGCGTATCCGGCGGTATCAGTTAGACCTCCGGAGACAACCTGTGTGAACTTCTCGAGTCCGTGACGTCTCATAGCCTGGCTGTAACCCTCGGATCTCAAAATAGAAACTGGGTTATCGCCACCTGAGAGACAAACAATCTTTGTGTGCCCAAGATCTACCAGGTGATCAACAGCTAGCTGAGCTCCAGCGACGTCGTCGTTGCATACAGTGTCCATGTGAGACACGGCAATGTCTTCTCGGGTAACGGTAACGGTAGGAACCTCAGCGGCTATTTCCTTTAGGTCTTCAGCGCTCAGGCGGTGAGAAATAAGAATTAGCCCTTCAATCTGAAACTGCAGCAGGGTATCGATTTCTGTTTTTTCCAATAGGGGGTCATCGCCACCGGTAACAAGCATCAAGCTATAGCCATACTCGCGAAGCTCGGATTGGACCCCGTCCCAAATCTCTGCCGAGACAGGGTTATGCAGATCAAGTATCAAGACCCCGAGGGTCTTGCTTCTTCTTGCGGCCAGGCTCCTGGCCGCAGCATTGGGGCGATAGCCCAGCTCTTTGGCGGCTTTTAGGATCTTCTTTTTGCTGTCATCACTTACCTTGGGGGAGCCAGATAGCGCCAAGGAAACTAAGGATTTGGACATGCCGGATTTGGCGGCAACGTCCAAGATGGTGGGTCTGGAGCTAGACATAGTTTCTAGCTAATGTCCGCAACTTTGATTGCGCTGCCAGTGGCAATTGACTGCTCGCAGGCAACAGCGATGCGAAGACTCTCAAGAGCAGAATCTGGTGGGCATGGATTTTCAATTTCACCCAGAGCAAAAGACACAAAGCTACCGGTTTCATTTCTGAAGGCATCTCTAAAGCGGTCAACAAATCCACCGTAGGGATTGATGTTTAGCTCCAGCTGTCCTTCGAGATCATGAAGTGGTGTTCTAGTGTTTAGTCCTGCAGATAGCGCATCTTTAGAACCAAAGACTTCCATGCGAACATCGTGGCCGAGTGCTCCGTGTCTGGTTCCGGTAATGATAACTTGGACACCATTTAGGGTTTTGATGTTTATTGCAGTGACATCCGCATCATCGAATTCTTTGTAGTCCATCTGATAGCGCACAGCCTTGGTCGCATAAACGCTTTCCACTTCACTACCTGTAATCCAGCGGACTAGATCAAAATCATGCACATGCATGTCGCGGAAGATTCCACCACTACCGGCCATGAACTCTTTCTCACTTGGAGTCTTGTCGTGGGCTGTCATGTTCAGAGCGTAGATTGTTCCAACTTCACCGGAGGCAACTTTTTGCTGCATAGCTTTGATTGGCTCATCGAATCTGCGCTGGAAACCAATCTGCAACGAAGAACTATTCTTCGAAACCAGTTCGATTGCTTCTAAGGTTCCTGAAATAGTTGGCGCAATTGGCTTTTCACACAAGATCGCCAAGGACTTAGGGGCAACCATTTCCAATACTTCTTGGTGGGCGCTGGTTCCCACGGCGACCACAACCGCATCAACTTCGGCGGTTTCGATCTCAGACCAGGGGAGCACACTTGCCCCAAAGCTTGAAGCAAGAGATCTGGCTTTGTCCTCGTTGCGGTTTGCAATCAGTACCTCGGTCACCCGCTTGTCGGCAACTAGGTCTTCTACCCGGATAGCGCCCATACGCCCTGCGCCAATAACTAGAACCTTCATGTCTGACCGCCTTCTAACTGGGACTTGAATTGCTAAACTGCCACTAGTCTGCCATAATTTTTGGAACGCTCCAACGAAAGGAACCAAATTGTCCGACTTTCTTTCCCGTGTGGCTTCGGCCCCGATTTCATGGGGTATTTGTGAGGTTCCAGGCTGGGGAGCGATGCTCCCTACCGATCGAGTTCTTGGCGAGATGAGAAGCCTTGGACTCACCGCAACTGAACTTGGAGCACCGGGCTTTTTGCCCGATGACCCACAAGGTGTTTACGACAAGCTAGATAGCTTTGGGCTATCTCTTTTGGGTGGATTCACACCTGTTGTGCTGCACGATAAGTCAGCACGTCAGGCAACCATCGAAAGTGCTACCGCTACAGCAAAAGTTTTCCAACGTGCGGGGGCTACGAAGTTTGTTTCGGCGGTAGTCCAAGACATGGACTGGTCAAACCCAAGGGAACTTTCAGATTCTGAAAAGACTCACATGACAGAAATGTTCAAAGTAATCGATGACATCTGCGCCGAGCACGGACTAGATCAAGTTCTTCATCCGCACGTGCAGACTCTGGTTGAAACCAGAGACGACATGCACCGCGTGCTAGATTCTTGCGATGTTCGCTGGTGTCTTGACACCGGTCACATGGCAATCGGAGGCCAAGACCCAGTCAAGTTTGCCAAGGATGCTTTCGATCGTGTTGGTCACGTTCACCTCAAAGACGTCAACCTTTCGATGGTTCCAAAAGTCATGAGCCGCGAAGTAACTTTGATGAACGCCACTCAAGCAGGACTGTTTACTTCTCTAGGACAAGGTGATGTTGACATCAAGGGTGTCATCCAAGCTCTTGAGTCTCAGGGCTACCAAGGTTGGTACGTCATCGAGCAAGACACTGCAATTACTGCTGGCATGCCAGCAGAAGGTGAGGGTCCAGTTGAGGATGTCAAGACTTCTCTTGATTACCTAACTGACGTTGTTGCGCCAACTTTGGCTAAGAACTAAGTATCCAAATGGATGTTCTGAGCGTAGGTCGAGTGAGTGTTGATCTCTATGCTCGGGAAGCAAATATCGGTTTCGATGGCCAGCAAACTTTCCAAAAATCAATTGGTGGTTCCCCTACCAACGTCGCCGTTGCCGCGGCAAGGCTAGGGCTTACATCAGCCCTTGCCACCAAGGTCGGCGACGATGGCTTTGGCGAGTATGTCCGCAATAAGCTCACCTCCTTCGGGGTAGCTACCGACTATGTCTTTACCCAGCCTGGAGCCCAGACCCCGCTTGCCTTTGCGGCCCTGACTCCACCGGAAACCCCAACCATTGCCTTCTACCGAAACCAAGCCCCAGACACCACGCTGCAGTCCATTGATATTCCAGAAAGTGCCATAAAAGAGGTAAAGATTCTTTGGATCAGCCAAAGCGCCCTAGCGGTTGGTGAAACTGCAGAGGCAGCACTTTCTTGGATGCAACTAAGAGACCCTTCCCAACACACCATTGTTGATTTGGACTACCGGGAATCTCTTTGGGTGAACAAGGGTGCCGCAAGAGCAAAAGCACAAGAGTCTATGAAGCTTGCCACAATCGTGGTTGGTAACTTGCAAGAGTGTGAAGTAGCCGTTGGAAGCAAAGACGAAAACGAAGCCGCCGATGCGCTACTAGCACTAGGCGTAAAACTGGCGGTCATCAAATTAGGCGCCGATGGAGTGTTACTTGCAACCCCAACAGAGCGAGTTCGAATTGCACCTACCCCAGTAGAGGTAGTCTGCGGCCTTGGCGCAGGCGACGCCTTTGGGGGAGCGCTTTGCTATGGAATTCTTCAGGGCTGGGATCTTGAGCAAATGGGACGCTTTGCTAATGCAGCCGGAGCCCTAGTTTCGACCAGGCTGACTTGTGCAGATGCGATGCCAACACTTAGCGAGCTAGATTTGATTCTGGAGGGTGCCTCATGAGTCTAGATAGAACCAAATACCAAGCATTGCTTGACGCCAGAGTTTTTGAACCTGCGAGCATAACCAACGCGCTAACTAGCCGCACTCGCAGAGCAAAGAAAACTACCGATGGCAACCTGCTGATTTTGGCAGCCGATCACACCGCCCGCGGAAAGATTTCTTTGGGTCTAGATCCAATTGCCATGTCCGATAGATACACCCTCTTAGACCGGCTAACTAAATGCCTAGCGCTTCCTGAAGTTGATGGAGTTTTGGCTAGTGCAGATATCTTGGAGGAGCTTGCTTTTCTTGGAGCGCTAGAAAACAAGCTAGCTATCGGCACCATGAATCGTGGCGGCATCATTGGCGCTAAGTGGGAACTAGATGACAGGCTTACCTCTTATGACGCCGATCACATCGAGTCCATGGGGCTCGATGGAGGCAAGACACTAATTCGGATCGACTACCACGACCCATCGGTAGCTAGAACTATCGAAACCGTGGCAGCGCTAACCACCCAGCTAGCGGATCGAAAGCTAATGGCCATGATTGAGCCGCTGCCATACAAAAAGAACGCCGAAGGCATGGCCATTTTGGATGAGTCGGACGAGGCCCTAATAAAGGTAGTAGCGATAGCTTCTGGCCTTGGTTCTAGCTCTGCTTACTCGTGGCTAAAAGTTCCAGCTAGCCAAAGTATGTCCGAGGTAGCGGGTGCTACCTCGTTGCCGGTTTTGATGCTTGGCGGCGAACCAGAAGCTAACTCAGACGAGCTGTTCAACCGCTGGATAGCTGGAATGAAAGAGCCAAATGTTCGAGGACTGGTTGCTGGAAGAAGTTTGCTTTATCCGCTGAATGGAGATTCCGAGGGTGCTGTTAGACGTGCAGGGCAAATCGTAAGACCAAACCCAACTGGAGGAAACTAATGAGCTGGCACTATCCAAAAGGATCTCTTGCTACTGCAACTACCGATGTCTCTTTGTCCCCAGAACAAGCCGGCTGGCAGTACAGCGGCATGCAGATTGCAAATCTGTCTTCGGAAGATATTTTTGAACTAGAGCTCAAAGGTGAGGAAGCAGTTATCCTTCCGCTTTCTGCGCTAGATGTCACCGTGACCGTAGACGGCCAAGAATTCAAAATGGCAGGACGTGCCGGGGTATTTGATCAGGTATCTGACTGGATCTATGCACCGGTTGGATCAAAGATCACCCTAAGAGCCGCTTCGGGTGAGGTGGCTATTTGTACAGCAAGGGCAACTGAAGTTTTTCCTGTAGTTCACACCCCAGCCAAAGATGTTCAAGTTGAGGTAAGAGGATCTGGCTTTGCTTCAAGGCAGGTAACCAACATCGCAACCCCAGATTCATTCAAGGGAGCTCACAAGATCAACATCTGTGAAGTAATTACCCCAGGCGGTAACGTATCTTCTTGGCCACCGCACAGACATGATGGCATAGAAGGATGCGCCACCAACAATGAAGAGATTTACTACTTCCGCATTGGCAAAAACGACTCCGTGCACGGCGACCCCGAAGGCTTAGGTCTGTTCCACGTATACACAGTGTCCGGCTCAGTAGATGAAACCGTTTCAATCAAAGATGGCGATCTATACATAGTCCCCGAGGGATACCACGGTCCCACTAGCGCAACCCCTGAGTACCCAATGTATTTCTTGAACGTGCTGGCAGGCCCAGCCGAGATGCGCACCATGGCTTTTTGCGATGACCCAGATAAGCACTGGATTCGCGAGAACTGGAACACCCAAACCCAAGACCCAAGACTTCCTTGGAGCTCCGCAACACCTAGAAAGAGATAAATCATGAACCAACGTATTGGTATTGCCGTCCTAGGCCTTGGCTGGATGGGTGAATCACACTCCAGATCTATGCTTCGAATTCCTTCCTTGTTCCCAAAGCGCTCTTTCGACCCGAAGCTTGTGGTGTGTGCGGATACTGAAGCCTCCAGAAGAGACCGCGCAGTAAACGACTTTGGCTTTGAGCGAGCAGTTGAGAACTGGCAAGACGCCGTAAACTCTCCAGATGTTGACGCTGTTTGGGTCACAGCTCCGAACATGCTTCACGTTCCAATGATTGAGGCAGCAACTGCCGCCGGCAAAGCAGTCTTTAGCGAAAAGCCAATCGGCGGTAAGCCAGAACAAACTGTAACTGCGTATCACGCAGCGAAAAAAGCTGGAGTTGCTTCTGGTGTTGGATACAACTACCTTTGGGCACCATTAGTGCTGCACGCCAAGAACCTAATTGCCTCTGGTGAGCTAGGTGAGATCACTCACTACCGCGGCCGCTTCTTCTCTATGTATGGCAGTGACGCGATGGGGCTACTTACCTGGAGATTCCTCATGGACCAGGCCGGCTACGGTGTCACCAGCGATATCCTTAGCCACTCAGTTTCTATGGCGCAGTTCTTGGTTGGAAATATCACCGAGGTAATTGGTATGGAAAACACCACAATTAAAAAGCGTCCCCTACCATCAGGAACTACCGGTCACTATGGCCGCGGTAAGCCAGAAGACCCAAAGGGAGACGTCGAAAACGAAGACTTCGCTTCGATGCTCTGCCGGTTCAAAAACGGGGCAACCGGAACCTTTGAGGTAAGCCGAACTGTTGTTGGTCCTGAAAGCCAGAACGCTTTTGAAATTTACGGAACCAAAGGATCTATTTCTTGGAACCTAGAGAAGCTCAACGAGATGCAGTACTACAAGCTAACCGACGACCTAAGCTCTGGATACACAACTATATATGGAGGCGATCGTTTCCCATTCCACGCCAACTTCGTACCAGGCCAGGCCAATTCCATTGGCCTGGAGGACTTTGTTGCCATAGAGGACTACTCCTTCTTGGAAGCTATGGCAACGGGTAAGTCCTTTAGCCCAAGCTTTAAAGAAGCAGTGGATGTAGTGAGTGTTCAGCAGGCCTTGATCGATTCTTGGTCCTCAAGAACATGGGAGAGCGTCAAAGACCTAGGGGAGGCAAAATAAATGGCAATCAAGACAATAAGAATTACTACCGCTGAAGCCATCGTTAGATACCTAATTGCCCAGCGCATCATGGTCGATGGTAAAAACGTGCCACTGTTTCCTGGAGTCATGGGAATCTTCGGTCACGGCAACGTAACCAGCCTGGGCCACGCCCTAGAGATGCAACGCAATGAACTGCCAACATATCGAGGCCAAAACGAGCAAGGCATGGGCCTTGCTGCAGCAGCTTTTGCAAAAGCAAGCCGCCGCCAGCAGATTCTTGTTGCTACCTCTTCTGTTGGACCAGGAGCCACCAACATGGTGACAGCAGCAGGGGTTGCGATGGCCAACAGGCTCCCTGTTTTGTTTATCTCTGGAGATACTTTTACCTCTCGCCTTCCAGATCCAGTGCTGCAGCAAGTTGAGCACTTTGGAATGCCGAGCGTAACTGTAAATGATTCATTCAAACCAGTGACGCGTTTTTGGGACAGAATTACTCACCCAGCACAGATTCTTTCATCTCTGCCACAGGCAGTTTCCACGATGCTTGACCCAGCTGACTGTGGACCAGCATTTATTGGACTGCCTCAGGATGTAACCGCAGAAGCTTACGACTACCCGGTTGCATTCTTCGAAACCAAAATTCACGAAATCGCAAGACCAAGACCAGATCTTGGTCAGCTGAAAGAAGCCGCCAAGCTCATTCGCTCCGCGAAAAAACCTGTGATTATCGCAGGTGGTGGAGTTCACTACTCCAGAGCCGAAAAAGAACTTGCTGAATTTGCGCAAAAGTTTGGAATTCCGGTTGTTGAAACTGTTGCTGGTAAATCTTCTCTTGTTGCCTCCCACCCTTTGTATTCAGGACCACTTGGAGTTACCGGTGCCGAAGCTGCCAACAAGGTAGTAAGCGGAGCTGATGTAGTGCTAGCAGTAGGCACCAGGCTGGAAGACTTTACGACTGGATCTTGGACACTGTTTGATCCTGAAACCAAGTTTGTTGGCATCAACGCGGCTCGCTTTGATGCCATCAAGCACCAGTCGTTGCCGTTGGTTGGCGATGCCAGAGAAAGCCTGAGCGATCTAACAGCAGAACTATCTGGCTGGAGCGCAGAAGAATCTTGGACCAAGAAATCTCGCGAGCTAAGAGGAGATCTGCAGGCCTTTGTCGACGGCAGAACTGCCGACGACGGAGTCTGGCCACCTAGCTACGCTCAGCTTGTTGGCCTAGTTCACGAGTCGGCTACTGCCGAGGATTACATCTTGACTGCAGCCGGAGGACTACCAGGGGAGCTAAACATCAACTGGATGAGCAAGGGTGTTGCCACCTTTGACTGCGAGTATGGCTTTTCCTGCATGGGCTACGAGATCTCTGGCGCCTGGGGAGCAGCTATGGCAAGGCCCAATAACGAGGTCTACGCGATGGTTGGAGACGGCTCATATTTGATGATGAACTCAGACATCTATGCCTCTTTGCTTTCTGGACACAAGATGATTCTTGTTGTCTGCGATAACGAAGGATATGCAGTAATTGAAAGATTACAAGTTGGCCAAGGTGGAGCGTCTTATAACAACATGCTCAAAGACTCTGTTGGAACAGGCTCTGATATCCGCGTGAACTTCAAAGCCCACGCTGAATCCATGGGAGCAGTAACTTTCGAGGTAAACACACTAAGTGAGTTCTCCGAAGCACTAGTCAAGGCAAGAGCTGCCGATCGAACAGCAGTTATTGTCACCAAAGTAAGAGCTGCCGACTTCACAGAAGGCGGAGCCTTCTGGCAAGTTGGTGTTCCTGAGGTTTCCGAAAGATCACAGGTTACTGCAGCTAGAGCAAAGATGGACAAAGGCCTAAAGGATCAAAGACCTGGGGTTTAGCGATATAACAACCGCCCTGGTCTTTCGAACAAAACACTGCTTGTTTGGCAAACCCGCTGTATCAGAATGTCCCAAATAACTTTTAAAAACTAAATTCTGCATTTTACGGATACCGCAATAGGTCATCTTCTAGCTAGTAAAGATTAGAGAAGACAGAATGCAAGTTATTTGAGTTCGGTCTGGCAGTAGCGACACTTAGTAGCCGCCGCCTTGATTGTTTCGGCGCAAGAGGGGCATACTTTCTCGTCCGACTCGAATATCACGGCTTCACCGTAGGCGGTGAGTGCATTCCAGGAAGTCATGGAGACGCCGAGCTCGTACCTCACATTGATCACGCCATTTCCGCCACGCCTTGCGACCTCTTCGTCAAGGCATAAGAGCTGAACGAGAAGCAAGATCGGGATCTTAAAGTATATGTGTCTAGGAACAGGGCCCACTGGCTCTGACTACCTGGAGCGGGACCGCAGGGGCCCGGCTGAGACAGTCTCCTCACGGCCTTCACTTGGGAAATTGCCATCCGGGTGGCTCCTTGACAAGGCTTCGTTTTGTAGTAACTTTGACTCAATTCACAGCAACACCAATTACCTTGAGGGGAAAAAATGACAAACGCAAATCAGTCAAACGCAAATCAGTCCAACACATTTTCAATATTGGCCATAGTCCTGGGGGCAGTTGCTTTTCTAATCCTCCCAATACTTCTTGGTCCTGCAGCAATTATTCTTGGCGTGGTAGCCCTCGTCAAAAAAGAGCGTCTTGCCCCAATCGGCCTAACGATAGGTATTTTGGGTACGGTTCTCGGTATGGTCCTCGGAGCTATTGTTGGCGCGGCAATGTTTGGCAGCTTCTAATACTTTCTTTTCGAAAGCCACTCTCTCCGCACATGGGGAGGGTGGCTTTCGTCTATTTCTCGCGATTTTCCCCTGAAATCTTTTTTAGTTACTTCCAGAATCTCTTATCCTATAATTTCAAGCGAGATAAAGAGCGTGACCAAGGCTCTAATGTGCAAAAGTAAAGCCGTCTTTCTTTGAGATTAGTCTGGCGCATTTTGCTCAACACATAACTAGAGCGCTCCTGACTTCTAAACCGTGAAGGGGCAGCGTGTGAGTTTCTGACCTTTTCTCGTCAGCGACAACTGCGCTTCTACCGTTAGTGACTTCTTTCCCCATGTCCAAACGCTAGCCCCCAGCTAACACTTATCCAGACCCGTTCGGGCCTGATCACCTTGGGAAAGATCAGCCAGTCAATTAGTAATACTCAGGGCAGCT
>JBIIME010000031.1:0-15514 GCA_044338175.1 Rhodoluna sp. | reverse complement strand
TTGCAATTGCACCAACCAATGCATCTTTCCAAGCTTTTATAACCGCTATTCGTGTCACCGAGGGTGACCAGGCAGCGGAAGAGTTCTTAGCTGCCATGAAAGAAAATGCTGTTTTATTTGAAAAAAACGGTTTGATCTTGCAGGCAGTTGAAGACGGGGTTGTGGACGCAGGACTTATCAACCACTACTACTGGTTTGAGTTGGAAAACGAAAAAGGCGTCGGAAATATGAATTCCGAGCTTGTTTGGTTTGAAGATCAAGACGCTGGCAACTTAATCAACGTGGCTGGTGTTGCGGTTCTTTCTGACAATGCCAGTGCCAACGTGTTCGTGAAGTGGCTTCTTGGCGACACCGCCCAGAACTACTTTGTTGAAAGAACTAGAGAGTACTCACTAACCGGTGTTCCAGATGTTCCTGGCGTGAAGCCCTTTGGGGACATCAAGGCACCGGATATCGATCTATCCGATCTTGACTCTTTGTCTGAAACACTCGAGCTAATTCGAAAGGCCGGACTGCTCTGATAGAAGCACTTAGGTCGAGACCGCCACTAGTTATCTTGCTGGTGGCTATCTCGGCCGTGCTGATTTCTCTAGTCCCCTTGATTTATCTAATGGTTCGCGTAGCCACCATTGAATTGAGTGAACTGATTGAGTTGATTTTTCAGACTAGAACGCTTGAGCTAATTATCAATTCGCTCTCGCTAGCTGTTGCGGTATCGGTTTCGGCAGTGCTGCTTGGTTCAATGCAGGCTTGGGTTGCAGTGCGTTCGAACCTGCCAGGTCGAAAGATCTTTTCTGTTCTAGCAGCCTTGCCGCTTGCAATACCTTCTTATGTTGCTGCTTACGCGTGGATTGCAGTAATCCCGGGGTTCAGCGGTTTCTTTGCCGCTTGGTTGCTACTAACTGTTGGCACTGCCCCACTGGTCTATTTAGCAGTATCTGCAGCGCTGGTTCGATTCGATGCCGGAACCGAAGAGGTAGCCCAATCGCTAGGAGCTACAAAGTTCCAAGTTTTTAGAAAAGTTACCTGGCCAAACATTAGAACCGCTGCGGTATCTGGTGGTTTGCTTTCGGCTTTGTATGTGTTGAGTGATTTTGGTGCAGTAAGCATTGTTCGTTACGACACTTTTACTAGAGCAATCTATAACGCCTACCGTGCCAGTTTTGATAGAAACCAAGCTGCTGCGTTAGCAGTTGTCTTAGTTTTAGTTACGGTCTTGGTTCTTTACTTCGAATCCAAGGCAAGAGGGCAAAAATTTACCACTGGAAAAATTGCCGGAAGGCTAGGTTTAGTTGAACTTGGAGCTTGGAAAGCTCCGATGGTTTTAGTTTTGCTAGGACTTGCAACTGTTAGTTTGCTAGTGCCACTTGGAAGCTTGCTTAGTTGGAGCATCGAAGGCTTTGGTTCGGTTGATTGGGCAGCGGTTTTTGGTGCACTGGCAAACTCTGTGGGCTTAGCTGTTTCTGGAGGATTGCTGACTTCTTTTGCGGCTCTTGCAATCGCAGTATTGACTATCAGGCATCGCAGAAAGTTCAGTGTTGTTTTGGAACGATCAGTTTGGCTCACGCACGCTACCCCTGGAATTGTTGTTGCGCTAGCGCTGGTGTTCTTCTCTAACCAAGTGGTTCCTTGGGTTTACCAAACTACTTTTTTGGTTCTTGTTGCTTACCTAGCTTTGTTTTTACCAAATGCATTGGCTGCGGTTTCAACACCTATTCGTCAATCACCCAGGGCATTAGACGAGGTTTCTTCATCGCTTGGACTTACTACTATGCAGACACTTCGTAAAGTTGTGTTGCCAATTGCAGGTCCTGGTATCTTTGCCGCAACCACTCTTGTGATTCTCACGGTTTTGAAAGAGCTTCCCGCCACATTGCTACTTCGTCCAACTGGCATGGAAACGCTGGCAACCAGGCTCTGGACCGAGACTTCTGTGGCTGCCTTTTCCGCTGCCGCACCTTATGCATTACTTTTGGTAGTGCTGGCTGGCTTCCCAGCTTGGCTACTTAATCGAGCCATCAGAAAAGATCTAGAACCTATGGAGATGGAGCGTTACCAGTGAGCTCGACTCTAAAGATTTCTAACCTCACTAAAGCATTCGGGGCTCAGCCCGTCCTTCGTAATCTTTCTATCGAGATTGCTCCGAAAGAGTTCGTATCAGTTCTTGGCTCATCTGGATCCGGTAAGACCACCTTGCTTCGATTGATCGCAGGCTTTGATACACCGGATACCGGTGAAATTTCAATTGCAGGCAACAAGGTTGCTGCTGAAGGAATCTTCGTTGCAGCCCAAGCACGCAAGGTCGGTTACGTTCCACAGGATGCGGCACTTTTCCCACACCTAAATGTTTTTGAAAACATTGCTTTTGGCCTTAAGGGTTTATCCAAAGAAGCAAAGTCATCCAGAGTCAAAGCCTTGCTTGATTTAGTTCAGATGAGCGCTTTTGAAAATTCAGATAGCTCGTCGCTATCTGGTGGTCAAAAGCATCGTGTTGCACTCGCTAGAGCACTAGCTCCTGAACCTGAACTGATTTTGTTGGATGAGCCTTTCTCGGCTCTTGATGCAGAACTAAGAGGTCGCATTCGCGACGATGTTCGTGAAGTCTTGGACAAAACTGGTTCCACCACAATTTTGGTGACCCACGATCAAGAAGAGGCTTTGTCTATTGCAGATCGCGTTGCGCTGCTGCGTGATGGAAACTTTGCACAAATTGGAAACCCGAGAGAGATTTACTCTTCTCCAGTTGACCTAGGGGTAGCGACTTTCCTTGGTGACTCGGTGATTGTTGCTGGAGTTATCGAAACAGGAAAAGTAGTTACCTCACTAGGGAAATTAACTCCGCTGAATTCAGCTGCTGAGGGTAGCCGTGGGAAAGTTGCGATTCGACCAGAGAATTTCTATTTGCAGCCAGATCTAAACGGTGACTCAACGGTTGTTGGAAGACAGTTTTTTGGTCATGACGCGGTTGTTGATGTTCAGACTCCAAAGCAGCTAATTCGCGCCAGGTCCTCAGGACCATTCGCTCCAGAGATCGGGATGAAGGTTACGGTCTGGGTTCGAGGCGCAGTTAACTTCTACCCGGAGGTTTAGCTATTACGCGTAGCTTCCACTCAAGCGGACTGCTCCACCCTCGACTCCCTTAGCGGAAGTAACGAAGCCTGTGGTGTCAGTAGCTTTTTCCAAAACACCCAGCTGCCAAGTCTTGATCCCCATTTGATTTAGATTTGTCGATATTGCACTTGCTGCAGAAGCGTCAACAACTGCCGCGAAACCCAAACCTAGATTCCAGGTTCCCTCTAGTGATTCGAGTTGATAGGCTCCCCACTCAGCGAGGACCTTGAACACATCCTGTGGCACCCAACTTGCTCTGGAGATTTCAAGTGAGACACCAACTGGTAAAACTCTTGAAAGATTTGCTGCGATTCCGCCGCCGGTGATGTGACTTAGGGCGTGAACTGAATTACCCAAATCTGACTCAAGTAGTTGGTTCAAAATTCCTGTGTAAAGCATTGTTGGCTCAAGTAAAACTTCTCCAAGGGATTTGGATCCAAACTCCGATACGGATTGGGTGTAATCCAATTTGCTGTCTTCGACAATCTTGCGAACTAGAGAATAGCCGTTGGAGTGAAATCCTGAAGAAGCAAGACCCAAAACTACATCGCCGATTTTTACCTTCTCCGGTCCAAGAACCTTGGCTGCTTCAACTACTCCGACCGCCGCTCCAGCAACGTCATACTCTTTTTCGCCCAGTAGACCTGGGTGTTCGGCGGTTTCTCCACCAAGGAGTGCAACATCAACTGCGCTACAGGCCTTGGCAATACCTGTGACTATTTCGGCGATTCGTTTTGGAACAAGCTTGCCACAGGCGATGTAGTCGGTCATGAAAAGGGATTTTGCACCCAGCACAACGATGTCGTCAACGACCATGCCCACCAAGTCTTGCCCGATGGTGTCATGTTTGTCGATTGCCTGAGCTATTGCAACCTTGGTTCCAACTCCGTCGGTAGAGGTGGCAAGGATTGGTTGCTGAAAGTTCTTCAAGAACGAAACATCCATTACCCCTGCAAAGCCGCCCAAAGAGCCAAAGACATTCTTATTGTGTGTTGCACTAACAGCTTTTTTCATCAATGAAACTGCTAGATCGCCAGCCTCGGTATCGACACCGCTGCCAGCGTAGGGGTTAGTCATTCGAGACCTTTTTTAGTGATCCTTCTTGGTGGATGGTGGCAACACCTTTTTCGAGAAGGTTCTTTCCCAAGCGATCTGCCGTTGGGAGCTCGATTGGGTAAGTTCCGGTAAAGCAAGCGGTACAAAGCTCGCTTTCTTTTTGCTCCGAAGCTTGAACCATTCCATCTTTGGATAGGTAACCGAGACTGTCAGCACCAATGGACATCCGGACCTCATCTGGCGCAAGACCCGTTGCAATTAGCTCGGCACGGGTAGCAAAATCCACTCCGTAGAAACAAGGCCAGGTAATCGGTGGCGAGGAGATGCGAACGTGGATTTCTTTGGCCCCTGCTTCGCGCAGCATCTGAACCAATGCCCGCTGGGTATTTCCTCGAACAATTGAATCGTCGACAACGACAATTCTTTTACCCTTGATTACTTCTTTTAGCGGATTTAGCTTTAATCGAATTCCAAGCTGTCTAATTGTTTGGCTCGGCTCGATAAAGGTTCTTCCAACATAAGCATTTTTTACCAATCCATGACCGAATGGAATTCCAGATTCTTGGCTAAAGCCAATTGCTGCTGGGGTTCCAGATTCTGGAGTAGGGATAACCAGATCTGCTTCCACTGGATATTCTCTAGCTAGAGTTCGACCCATCTCCACTCGGGCGTCGTATACGTTACGTCCGTTGATGGAGGTGTCTGGTCTGGCCAGGTACACATACTCAAAAACGCAGCCGGCTCTTTTGGTTGCTGCGAAATGCTTGGAGCGCAAACCGTTCTCATCAATTGCAATCAGCTCACCTGGTTCAATCTCTCGAACGAAGGAAGCGCCAACAATATCCAGGGCTGCAGTTTCTGAGGCAACAACCCAACCGCGCTCTAATCTTCCAAGAACCAGTGGTCTTACGCCCTGCGGGTCTCTGGCTGCATAAAGAGTTTGTTCGTCCATGAACACAAGTGAGAATGCACCCTTCACTTTTGGCAGTAATTCAAGTGCGGTGTTTTCCAAAGAGTTATCTGGATTTCCAGCGAGCAAAGCAGTGAGCACAGCGGTGTCTGTAGTGTTGCCGCCGGTGATCTCATTGTCTGATTGGTCGGGATAGTTTGCCCGCAAAATTTCTAGAAGCTCTGCGGTGTTGGTGAGATTTCCGTTGTGACCGAGTGCGACTGTGCCAGAGGCTGTTTTACCAAGAGTTGGTTGTGCGTTTCGCCAAGATGAAGATCCGGTTGTGGAGTATCTGGTGTGGCCGATAGCTACGTGACCAACTAGTGACTCAAGAGCGGATTCAGAAAAAACCTGTGAGACAAGCCCCATGTCTTTGTAAACCAGAAGTTTTTTCCCATTTGAAGTGGCAATACCGGCAGACTCCTGTCCGCGGTGCTGCAAAGCATAAAGACCAAAGTACGTAAGCTTAGAAACTTCTTCGCCTGGGGCCCAGACGCCAAATACTCCACACTGATCCTGTGGACCTTTTTCACCTGGAAGCAGATCGTGATTGAGTCTGCCGTCGCCGCGAATCACTCGTTCACTTTCGTTGCGGTTAGTTTTTTGCCTCTCGATCGATAGATTGCATCAAAAACAAGAGCAAGAATGATTCCAGTTCCTCCACCAGCAATTCCACCAAACACAATTAATAGTCCAGCGATTGCTGGTGAGCTAAGCCCTACAAAAAGTGCCACGATGATTCCGAGAACAAAGCCGGTTAGTGCAAAATGCAAATACTTGGGAGCGCGCCTGATGTTTACCTCTGCACTTGAAACGATGGGGGTTTGGCTCACGCTTTAAATATAGGGAACAAATCCGTGAGGTCTGACCTATTGCCAGAGGCGGTCAATTTTCCTTGCTCCAATAGTTCCTCGAAGCTCGAGGCTCCAAGGGCTAACGCTAGCCACGCCTCTGGACCTAGCTCAACAACATTAGATGGGGTCCCGCGGGTGTGACTGGGGCCAGCCACGCACTGGATAGCACCAAGGGGTGGGACCCGGACCTCAACTGCGGCACCTGGGTATCTGGTTCCTAACTCTTCGAGTAAGAATCTAACCGCCATTGCAAGCTCTTGGTTGGTTGCCGATCCAGCTTGAAAGCTTTGGATAGCGGCCTGTCCATCTGAGGTGGATATCTTTCTTCGAAGCACAGCTACAGCCTACAAAGCCCCAAAAGATGCTTTGTTCAAGCTAACTAAACTAATGAAGGTGAAGATACTTATTCTGGGTCAAGGTGCCAGAGAGCACGCGATTGTTAAATCCCTGATAAGAACTGGTACGAGCCCAAAAGATATCCTGGTTGCGCCAGGCAACAAAGGCATAGCTCAAGAAGTTGAGTGTTTTTCCGATCTCGACATAACTGATTGTCTAGCTGTCGACAAGCTAGCCCTTGAGCAAGGAATTGAGCTTGCCATCATCGGGCCAGAGGCACCTCTTGTTGCAGGGGTTTCTGACTCGCTGCGCGCTCAAGGAGTTGCGGTGTTTGGTCCAAGCCAAGTTGCTGCCCAGCTTGAAGGAAGCAAATCTTTTGCAAAACAAATCATGTCCGCAGCTGGTGTGCCAACTGGTATGGCAAGGCAGTGCAAGACCATAGACGAAGTTGAACAAGCCATGGAAGACTTCGGTGCTCCCTTTGTTGTCAAGGCCGACGGTTTAGCTGCTGGCAAGGGCGTAATTGTCACCGATGATTCAAGAGCTGCCCTAAAGCATGCAGCCGAGTATATCCACATGGGAATCTTGGTCGAAGAGTTTCTTGCCGGGCAAGAAGTAAGTTTGTTTTTCTTATCGGATGGAAAGTCCGTGATGCCGCTAACTCCCGCGCAAGATTTCAAAAGGGCTTTCGATAATGATCAGGGTCCAAATACCGGTGGCATGGGTGCATACAGTCCCCTGCCGTGGCTTCCTGAAAACTTCATCCAGGAAGTCGAAGACACTGTTGCACTGCCGACAATCAACGAGCTAACCAACCTAGGTGCGCCATTTGTTGGGCTTTTATACTGTGGATTAATAGTTACCGACCGTGGCATCAGGGTTATTGAATTCAATGCGAGATTCGGAGACCCTGAGACTCAAGTTGTACTGCAAAGGCTAATTACACCTTTGGAGTCACTGCTCTACAAAGCAGCAACCGGGCATCTGGAAAATGCATCCGATGCACAGTTCACTCAAGATGTTGCCGTAACTGTCGTGTTGGCTAGCGAGGGTTACCCGGCTAGCCAGGCGCCTGTGCGCGAAATCAAGGGCATCAAGAAAGCACAGAGGGTATCCGGTGTTGAGATTTGTTTTGGGTCTGAAGTTGGAAGAGTTTTATCAGTTGTTGCAACAGGAAAGAATTTCGAGAAAGCACGCAAGCGTGCCTACAAAGCTATATCGAAGATAACTCTCGATGGTTCGCACTACCGCAGTGACATTGCAGCCAAGGTGGCCAAGTAGCATGTCGGAGAAAATTTCTGGCTGGAAACATTTTTACAGTGGCAAGGTAAGAGATCTCTATGAGTCTGAAGATCCTTCGCAATCAGATCTAGTTTTGATTGTCGCATCCGATCGCATCAGTGCTTTTGATAACATCCTGTCTCCAGCAATTCCGGGCAAGGGTGAGAACCTAACAGCCATTACCAACTTTTGGTTTGAAAAACTGAATGTCTCAAACCATCGCGTGGAAACAGTTGCTACTCCAAGTGAAGTAGGTGGTCGGGCAACGGTAGCTAAAAAGCTTGAAATGTATCCTGTGGAATGCGTGGTCCGCGGTTACGTAGCTGGCTCCGGATACAAAGAATATGTAGCCACTGGAGAAATTTGTGGCATCAAGCTTCCATCCGGTCTCAAAGATGGCGATAAGTTACCAGAGCCAATCTTCACTCCAGCTTTCAAAGCCGAGGTTGGTCAGCACGATCAAAACATAGACTTCGAGAAGGTTGTGGAGCTTGTTGGTGAAGACGTAGCCAATAAATTGCGCTCAACGTCAATTGAGATTTTCAACCAGGCAAGCTCAATTGCTCTGCAAGCTGGTTTAGTTCTTGCCGATACCAAGTTCGAGTTTGGTAGGGACCCAAATGGAGAAGAAATAGTTCTTGGCGATGAGGTGCTGACTCCTGACTCCAGTAGGTATTGGGATAGGGCTTCATACGAAAAGGGCAATACTGTTGAGAGCTTTGATAAGCAGATCGTTAGGAACTGGCTGCTCCAAATTTGGGATCCTGAAGGCTCGAATCCACCAACTGTTTTGAGTCCAGAGCTAGTTGAGAAGGTAAGTTCGCGTTATGCGGAGTTGCGTCAAAAGCTCGCTGACGCAAACCAGTAAACTCAAGATATTCCCAGATTGTTTTAGCCACCATAGGGGGCCACTAGTTGCCAAAAATTGTCGTTCAGGTGATGCCAAAGCAAGACCTACTAGATCCACAGGGAAAGGCCGTGGCCAAGGCCCTAGAGCGTTCCGGCCACAAGGGAATCAAGGCGGTTCGTATCGGTAAGCGCATTGAGTTGCACTACCCATCAAACCCAACCGCAGCTCAGCTAGCTGAAGCTCAGAAGATTGCGGAGAGTTTTCTAACTAACGGGGTAATCGAAGACGTTGTTTCGGTGACTGTGGAGCAAGACTAGACAATGAAAATAGGCGTCGTCACTTTTCCTGGATCTTTAGATGACCGCGACGCCGCAAGAGCAATCAGGCTAGCTGGCGGTGAGCCAGTTTCTTTATGGCACGCAGACTCAACAATCAAGAAAGTTGATGCCGTAGTTTTACCTGGAGGCTTTAGCTACGGCGACTACCTGCGCTGTGGAGCTATTGCAGCCCAAGCTCCGGTTATGGAAACTATCGTGAAAAGAGCCACAGCTGGCCTACCTGTCTTGGGAATCTGTAATGGCTTTCAAATCTTGGTCGAATCACACCTGTTGCCGGGTGGATTGATTCGAAACGAGAAGCAACACTTCGTTTGTAGAGATCAAAAGCTTCGGGTTGAAAATGTTGACAGCGCTTGGACAAATCAATTCCAAAAAGGCGATGAAATAACCATTCCGCTGAAAAACGGTGAGGGTGGGTACATCGCAACTAAAGAGACTATAAAAATGCTCGAGGGTGAGGGATTAGTGACCTTCAGGTATCTCGAGGTTAACCCGAACGGATCAATGAATGACATTGCGGGACTCAGGAATGAAAGAGGCAACGTAATTGGTCTGATGCCTCACCCAGAGCACGCAGTTGAGCCTGGCTTTGGCCCAGACTCGCCCGTTGCGATGCGTTCAGGCATCGATGGGTTGAAGATTTTCCAGTCGGTTTTGAATTCGGTTGTTAGCGCATGATTATCGACACCACCAAGCAGGCTCAAGCCGATCCAGACAAGCAGCAACCCTGGTCGGAACTGGGACTCAAAAAAGATGAGTATGCGAGCATCCGAGAGATTCTAGGTCGTCGCCCAACCAGCGCTGAATTAGCGATGTATTCAGTTATGTGGAGTGAGCACTGCAGCTACAAATCCTCCAAGATTTACCTTCGGCAGTTTGGGGAAAAAGTCACTCCCGAAATGAAAAAACACCTGCTGGTTGGAATGGGTGAAAACGCAGGTGTAGTCGATATTGGCGAAGGTCTGGCAGTAACTTTCAAAGTTGAAAGCCATAACCATCCAAGCTACATCGAGCCCTTCCAGGGAGCGGCAACCGGTGTTGGTGGAATTGTTCGCGACATCTTGACAATGGGTGCAAGACCAATCGCAGTGATGGACCAGTTACGTTTCGGGGCACCAGAGAATGCAGACACTGCGCGCGTGGTGCACGGAGTTGTAGATGGGATTTCTTTTTACGGAAACTGTCTGGGGCTACCCAACATCGGTGGTGAAACAGTTTTTGACAAGGTTTATCAGGGTAACCCGCTAGTAAACGCTCTAAGCATCGGTGCATTGAAGCACGAAGATTTGAAACTTGCCAAGGCCGAAAACCCAGGTGATCTGGTTATCTTGTTTGGTGCTAGAACTGGAGCAGATGGAATCGGTGGTGTTTCTGTTTTAGCCAGCGAAACTTTCGACTCCACTGGTCCAAGCCGACGACCTGCCGTTCAAGTTGGCGACCCATTCGCTGAGAAGGTTTTGATTGAGTGCTGCCTTGAGCTATTTGCAGCAGGGGTTGTTGCTGGTATTCAGGACCTTGGAGGTGCTGGATTATCTTGCGCAACAAGTGAGCTGGCATCAAATGGCGGCCGCGGTATGAAAGTTCAGCTCAAAAACGTATTGCTTCGCGATGAATCACTGACTCCAGAAGAGATTCTGATGAGTGAGTCTCAAGAGCGCATGATGGCAATTGTTCCAAAGAAGCATCTAAAGAGTTTCAAGAAGATTGTTGATCGTCATGAGGTTGAGTACTCAGTGCTTGGCAAAGTTATCAAGAAAGACCGGCTACACATCAATTGGGGCAAAGAAGAGATCGTTAACGTGCCTCCCCGCACTGTGGCTCATGACGGTCCGGTCTATGAAAGACCCGTTAAAAAGCCGACTTTCCAAAAGCCGCTCAATGAAGACACTGGTGCATCTAGAAAACTCGCCAGGGCCAACTCAAACTCATCTGACCTAGCAAGCCAGTTTGTTCAAATTATTTCTAGCCCCAACCAGGCAGATAAGTCTTGGGTTACCGGCCAGTACGACAGGTATGTGGGTGGTAACACCGCTCTTGCCTACCCAGATGGTGCCGGAATGATTCGAGTTTCAGAAACTACCGGCTTAGGAGTTGCAATCTCTACTGATGCCAACGGGCGCTATTGTCAGTTGGACCCATATGAGGGTGCCAAGCTCGCATTAGCTGAGGCCTACCGAAACGTTGCAACAAGTGGCGCTGTCCCGATTGCAGTTACCAACTGCTTGAACTTTGGTTCTCCAGAAAACTCCGGTGTGATGTGGCAGTTCAAGCAGGCAACCACAGGCTTGGCTGATGGCTGCCTAGAGCTTGGCATTCCAGTAACAGGTGGAAACGTTAGTTTCTATAACCAAACCGGTGATGTTGCCATTTACCCAACACCGGTTGTTGGTGTGCTTGGCGTAATTGATGATGTTGCCAGAAGAATTCCATCTGGCTGGCAAGACGATGGCAACAATCTTTATCTACTTGGTGTCACCAGAGATGAGCTAGATGGTTCTGTTTGGGCAGATGTTATTCACTCCCACCTTGGGGGCCGTCCTCCAAAAGTAAATCTTGCTTATGAGAAGAAACTAGCTGAACTGTTGCACGGCGCGAGTTTGCAAGGGTTGATTGCCTCTGCGATGGACTTATCAGAGGGTGGTTTAGCACAAGCGCTTACCGAATCTGTTCTTCGATTCAACATGGGAGCGAGAGTTTGGATCACGGAGATTTGTGAACGCGATGGTGTCGATCGCACCTCAGCACTGTTCTCTGAATCAACCGGAAGAGTTCTAGTTAGCGTGGGACGCGAAGACGACGTGAAATTCGTTGGTCTTTGCGAAGCGAGGGGGATTCCAGTTCTTCGAATTGGCGTCACTGATGATACAGACGAACTTGCCATTCAAGACTTGGCCACCTGGAAGCTAAATGATCTTCGTGCTCCTTGGGTAAACACATTGCCAGAGCTGTTTGGCTAAGCTGAACTAATGAACGAAACAAAAGATCAAACAGCTCTTCGAATGGTTCTTCGATTTGGAGCCATGGTTTTTGGAGCCAGCGCAATTTTCTTACTTGCCCTACCGGTTGTTTTTCTAGAGCTATTGGGTCTAGAGGCTTCTCTTGATCAGCAGTGGTCCATGCGAATGATTGCAATTACCTTAGTTGCCCTCACTGGGAACATGGTAGTTGTAAGCATGTATGCCAACGACCGCGGAGTTAGATTTGCTAGCACCGTGATGCAGTTATCAGCATTCGGTCTTGGAGTCATCACGCTATTGATTCCAGCGGAGCTAACCTGGTTCACAATCTTGTATGCGGCTATCGGTTTTGTATTTTCCGCGATGTACACGTTCTTTTTATTTCGCAGAGGATAAATGCCCGACATTGTTCTTGCAAACGGTGCTGGAGACACAGCAACACTTTCAACTACCGGTGCTTCAATTTTGGAGCTATCTCTTGATTCCAAGAAGCTGATTCGTAGAGCGAAAAATGCAACCAAGGTATTTTCCGGAGCGGTGCTGGCTCCCTGGCAGAACCGCCTAGCAAACGGTGAGTGGGTTGACCCCTCGGGTAGAACTCTTAGAAACCCAATAAATGAGATTGGCTTAGGAAATGCGCATCACGGACTTGTATTTGATGCGCAGTTCAGTGTGAAAGAACAAATAACAAATTCAATTACCTTTGAGCATCTGATTGACGAATCGGCTGGCTACCCGTTCAAGGTAAACCTAGAAATTTCCTACGAATTAACTGAGCTTGAATTAGTCTGCCGTTTCACTGCCACAAACGTGGGTGCGGAGGCTGCTCCATTTGTGATTGGCTTCCACCCCTATTTTGCGATTGGTGACTCAAGCCAAGCTTTACTAACTTTGCCTGCTCAAAGTTATTACACCCAGACAAAGAGCAAGTTACCCGACGTAAAAGTTACAACTCTGGGTTCTGATTTTGATTTTTCCAACAGTAAAGTTCTTGCTGGTGTAGAACTTGATGATTTCTTTACCGATCTTGTGGCGAAATCAGGTGAGATTGTTAGCAAGCTTGTGACTGCTGAATGGAGTGCCGATCTACATCAAAGCGATAATCTAAAACACCTTGTGGTTTATCTCACAGATCAATTTGATTCTGATTCCGGTCTAATCTCTGCTTTAGCTCTTGAGCCAGCATCGGGGGCAGCAAACGCATTTAACAACCAGGAAGATTTGGTACTAATAAATCCAGGTGAGAAATTCAGTGGTCACTGGGGAGTAAGGCTAGCCACCAAGTAGATCTTGTGGGTTTGGAAACTCAAGGTCCACACCCACCAGAGCGCAGCGGATTGCTATCTCGGAAGCGGCGGCGGCCACCTCAGTTGCGCTAATCGGGTCGGTAGCCAAGGCGTCAGTTACACTCTGGATATTTGCCTGTAAGCCTTCCGGTGCTATGGAAAGTACGTCGTTGACTATTGCACTTGATAGCGCAGTTGCGTCAAAACCGCCGCTTGGAAGCGTTTCCAGTTTTGTAGTCAGAACTGTGCTCAGTGCTTCGCAAGCTGGAGCGTCTGCCTGATCAGGAAGGCTAAGGCTGGAGCAGCCTGTCAGCAGTAACGTACCGGCTGAAATAATGGCCAGGTTTCTAAGCAGCATTCTGTTCCTTTTCTGGCAGTAGACCTGAAATTAGCAAGGGCAGTTCCAGGTAGTCGGCGTATCTTTCAAGTGCGGGATCTTTCCAGGAATACCTTCTTGCAACTAGTGCTAGGCATCCCCAGAAATAAACGTTTATTAGGTCTATAGAGAGGTTACTAATTGATTCATCCGGAAATGCCCTGCCAAGCATTTTTCTCAGCAAATTAGGAACATCTGAAATACCAAAGCGGTGTAGCGAAGCTCTCACTGAAAACTCTATTTCCCGAGCTCGCCTGGCATTCCAAATTAGATTGCCACCACGCTGTCGAAGTAGTCTGTGAACCTGCAGTGCTTGAGAATACCTGGCACCGTCAAGCGAATCAAAGATTTCCACAAAGTGGTCAACCTCAAACCCATTTGCTCGAAAGTCCAAAATGTCAGGGTAGTGAAAGAACCTATAAAACGGAACATGTGGTCGAACGGCAGAATATGGTTCTAACGTAAAGCTCGCAAGCAGTGGGTCTTGGCCTAATGTCGCTGAACCCCAACGATCGATGGCTTCATCGTTCTCGCCGGGTTCGGTTGCGTATTCAGAGCTGGTCACATTACAAGTTAACCAAGAAATTGTCTTACCCGTGGCCTAGATTGGAAAACATGCGCACATGTATGGGGATCATTGCTTGGGTAGTGATTTTTGCCCTTGCAGCGCAGTTCTTTCAAGCAGCTCCTTGGCTGCTTTTGGTGTTTGGTGGACTAATTGCTCTGGGGGTAGTGCTCTCAAAAGCCAGAAAATCCGCTCTAGAAGCTGACACTCTAAAAGTGGTTGGCGATAAACCACTTCCAAACATCTTGGATGCTAATCGCTCCATGACCGCAATGTCAGCCAGAGAATTACTCGGTGACGAGAGCTTCAGCTTCGAGGTAGTTGGAGAAAGTTTCTACGCACCCAACTTCTCGGCACTGCAAAAGAACATTGGTCTTATCGACGGCAGAGATTGGGATGATGTTGCAACCTTGATTGTTGATCCTGGAAACAGAAATAGCAAGACTGCTGTGGCGGTTTTTGTTTCCGGGCTAAGGCTTGGTTACGTTCCAGAAGACAAATCAGCGGTTGCATACAAGTTCTTACTTCAAAATGGCGGCTATGCAAAAGCAGACGCTGCTATTTACTTCTCAGCAGCCGATGGCCAAAACAGTATTTGGTTAGATGCGGTTTATCCGCTTGCCTTCAAACCCTAAAGATTAAGCGCGAAGTAAATCGTGGCGAACAATTGTCGCATTACGATCAGGTCCCACTCCGATTGCGGAGATTCTAGTTCCAGAAAGTTTTTCAAGAGCTAATACGTAGTCTTGAGCGTTCTTAGGAAGATCTTCGAAAGTTTTCGCACCGGTGATGTCCTCATCCCAGCCTGGGTAGTTTTCGTAAATCGGCTTAGCGTGGTGGAAATCTGATTGCGATACTGGAATCTCTTCGGTTCTAACTCCATCAACTTCATAAGCTACGCAAACTGGAATTTCTTTGATTCCGGTCAAGACATCAAGCTTGGTCAAGAAGATATCGGTTAGGCCGTTGATTCGAGTTGCAAACTTGGCAACCGGTGCATCAAACCAACCGCAACGACGCTCTCTTCCAGTTGTGGTTCCAAACTCGAAACCCTTATCGCGCAAGAACTCGCCCCACTGATCAAACAGTTCTGTTGGGAAAGGTCCTGATCCAACGCGGGTTGTGTAGGCCTTTAGGATTCCAATCACTGAGCTAATCTTTGTTGGACCGATACCGGTACCAATCGTTGCACCACCGGCAATCGGTGAGCTCGAAGTTACGAATGGGTAAGTACCGTGGTCAACGTCCAGTAGTGTTCCCTGGCCACCTTCAAGCAAAACAGTTTTTCCAGCCTCTAGAGCTTGGTGAAGCTCTAGAGCAGTATCAGAAACCATTGGAGCAAGGCGCTCGGTGTAGCTAAGTAGTTCACGAACTATTTCTTCAGCTTTGATACCGGCGCGGTTATAAACCTTGGAAAGCAGTTGGTTTTTCTGCGCTAGTGCCGCTTCAACTTTCTGGCGAAGAATGCTCTCGTCGAAAAGATCTTGAACTCTAATGCCTAGACGTCCTACCTTGTCACCGTAGGTTGGTCCGATACCCCGGCCGGTTGTTCCAA
>JBIIME010000065.1:0-4594 GCA_044338175.1 Rhodoluna sp. | reverse complement strand
GGCGAGAAAGGGACATCTAAATTGGCTATAACTCAAAGAGATAGTTTTCCAGACATCCTGCGCGGCTTTGCCTTATTTGGCATTGCTATGGTCAACATTCAATTCTTTTCCATCAGTACTTTCAATGTTGCAGAATCTCTAGACCTAACGGATCTGCAGAATGCAAGCGTGGCCTTTATTGTGTCGGCTTTGTTTCAGGCAAAGTTCTACCTATTGTTCTCATTCCTTTTTGGGTATTCGGCTCACTATGTGCTGAAGGGTGAAAAGAGCAATAGAAGAAAGTGGTTAACCAGATCTGTTGGCTTGATAATTCTTGGATTGATTCACCTCACGTTCTTCTTCCACGGAGACATACTCTTCATTTATGGAGTCTTTGCACTACTTCTTACCTTGCTTTACTTCCGCAAGGAAAAGACTCTGAAAGTGTGGGCCTGGGTGCTTTACATCATCACCGCGGTGTTGTTTGTGGCAATTTCGCTGCTGGTTTTTCTAGGCGAAATTCTCCTTGCATCGAAAGGCAAGACCTTCCCAAGCCAAGAATCGATTGAATTTCTAGACGTTGCTCTAAGTTCTGGGGGTTTCTTGGAGATAGCTGCTGCCAGATTCGAATTCTGGTTACTTGCGGCCGGCCCGGCATTCTTGCTTCAAGGATCACTAGTTTTTGTGGCATTCATTGTTGGTGTGCTGGTTGCTCGAAGAGGGGGGCTTGCTGCTTCCTTGAAGCCGGAGCTAATGAAGAAACTCGCTATCTGGGGGCTCACTTTGGGTCTAGGGCTTCAGTTGCTCTCGGCCTACATCTTCATTGCAAACGAACAAGCTGAGAGTTACAGCCTTAGCTTGTACCTAATAGCGATTGCAATGAACTTCTTGACCGCTCCCCTGATGTCAGCTGGTTTGGTTGGTGGGCTTTGGCTACTTAGCCAAAAGATGAAGCTTTCACTTCTTAGTGCAGCTGGCCGTCACTCGCTGAGCATCTACCTTGGCCAATCCTTAGTGTTCTCCACATTGTTCTCGGCGTGGGGCTTCGGATTGTTCCAGGAACTTAGCTTGCTATCTGTTGTTTTGATTGCAGCTGCAACCTGGCTTGCTCTAGCGCTGTTAGCGAAGCTAAACCTTCGTTACCGAACCAGGGGACCCATGGAGGCGTTGCTTTCCAACTTCTCCAGATTATTTGAGAGGAAATCATGAATCTAGAACAACTTGGTCTATTTGGAGTGTTCCTTGCTGGAGCAATCCCATGGTTTGAGGCAATTGCAGTGGTGCCAGCAGGAATTCTGTTTGGGCTAGATCCGGTGTTGACAGTGATCGCTGCCGCCGCAGGAAACATCATCACAATCGCAGTATTCGCCTACGGAGGCAATGCCATCCGGAGTTGGATTATTCGCAGGCGAGTGGCCAAAGGTAAAACTGCCGAATCACCAAAACTGATCAAAGCTCAGCAGGCCTTTGATAAGTATGGAATCTATGGAATGGCGGTGCTGGGTCCAATCCTTATTGGAACTCAGTTTGCCGCAGCAGCTTCGGTAGCAGCAGGCGTAAAGCCACTAAAAGTAACGGTATTGATTTCTGCCGCCATGGTTATTTGGGCAGTGGCAATTGCTTGGGTTATGGTCGCCCTTGGTGTTTCCGTGGGTGAGTTTATAGAGCCTTGAGAATATCGTTGACTTTTTCCTTGGCGTCACCAAAAAGCATCTTGGCATTTGGCTTATAAAACAGCGGGTTAGCAACTCCTGCATAGCCAGAAGCCATCGATCTCTTAAAGACGATCACGTTCTCTGCTTCCCAAACCTTTAGCACCGGCATACCTGCAATTGGGCTTGTTGGGTTCTCGGTAGCCGCAGGGTTCACGGTGTCGTTGGCTCCGATAACCAAAACCACATTGGTGCCAGCTAGGTCCTCGTTGATCTCGTCCATTTCCAAAACGATGTCGTAAGGGACTTTGGCTTCGGCCAAAAGTACGTTCATGTGTCCAGGAAGTCGCCCAGCTACAGGGTGAATACCGAAGCGAACTTCGACTCCCTTTTCGCGAAGCTTCTTGGCCAGTTCTGCAACTGGATACTGAGCCTGAGCTACCGCCATTCCATACCCTGGGGTGATGACTACCGACTTGGCGGCTTTCAGCATTTCAGCAACCGAAGCCGCGTCGATCTCGGTGTGCTCACCGGTTTCTTCTTCGGATTCTGAAGGAGCTTGAATGCCATAGCCTCCGAAGATAACTGAGATAAAGCTTCGGTTCATCGCACGGCACATGATGTAAGAAAGGTATGCACCGGAGGATCCAACCAATGCTCCGGTTACAATCAACAAGTTGTTGCTCAATAGGAAACCGGTTGCAGCAGCAGCCCAACCCGAGTAGCTATTGAGCATCGAGACAACTACCGGCATGTCTCCTCCACCGATGGAGGCAACCAGGTGCCAACCAAGAGCAAGAGCCAAAACTGTTACGGCTATTAGCAGCCCAAGCTCTGGGGTGATGACGTAAGCAACAGTTAGGGCTACGAAGCCAACTAGTGCAAACAGATTCAGGAAGTTTCTGCCTGGCAGAATCAGTGGCTTAGAGGACATCTTTGCTGAGAGCTTCAAATAAGCAACTATGGAACCAGTAAAGGTAATAGCTCCGATAAACACACCAATGAAGACCTCTGCGCTATGAACGGCAGCAAGCACTGGAGTTAGTTCCTTGGCGTGCAGTGCTCCATTCCAACCAACAAGTACTGCGGTAAGACCTACGAAGCTGTGGAACAAGGCAATTAGCTCTGGCATGCCGGTCATGGCAACAACTTTTGCTCGCCATAAACCAATAACGGCACCAATAGCTAATGCACCAACTAGAAGTCCAAGACCAAGGAAAGTAGAGTCGCTCCATTCACCAGAAAAGGCCAACCAAATGGTTGCCACCATGGCGATTGCCATTCCGGCAATTCCATATCGAATGCCGGTTCTACCGGTTTCGTGCTTGCTGAGTCCTGCGAGGCTCATGATGAACAAAAGGGCAGCTGCAACATAAGCTGCGTTTGCGATAGCTAGTGCACTCATTAGTTGTCTCCCTTCGTGAACATCTTGAGCATTCGGGAGGTAACGGCGAAACCACCAAAGACGTTGATGCTTGCAAGCAAAACCCCAAATGCAGCCAGAATTTGAACCAGCAAGATTGTGTCGGTGATCTGCAAGATGGCAGCCACCACCACAATTCCAGAAATTGCGTTAGTCACCGACATAAGAGGTGTGTGAAGCGCGTGGTGCACCTTGCCAATTACATAGAAACCAATCACCACCGAAAGCATCAAAACCAAGAAGTGCTCAGGAAGAGGTGCTGGAGCTAGGGTTACAACGCCAAACAGTGCCGCTAGGCCCAAGGCAATCAAGGCTGCCCTGGTACGGCCAGACATCTTCTTTTTCTCTGGAATAACAACTGGTTCAGCCTTAGCTACCGGTGCCGCTGATACCTGCACCGGAGGTGGTGGCCAGGTGGTAGCGCCATCTTTGACTACCGTGACCGAGCGCATCACAACATCTTCGAAGTCGATAACGGCCTTGCCGTCTTTACCTGGGGTTAGAAGCTTCAAAAGGTTTACCAGGTTTGTTCCATAAAGCTGCGAGGACTGAGCCGGTAGGCGTGAAGGAAGATCTGTGTAGCCAAGGATGGTGACACCGTTAGCGGTGACGATTTTCTTCCCCGCCACAGATCCAGCCACGTTTCCACCCTGTGCTGCAGCCATATCAACAATGACGCTGCCTGGTTTCATAAGGGCAACATCCTCAGCCGTGATTAGCTTTGGGGCAGGTCTTCCAGGGATCAGCGCGGTGGTAATAATGATGTCAACATCAGCTGCCTGCTCTGTGTAAATCTCAGCAGCTCTTTGCTCGTAAGCTTTGCTCGTTTCTTTGGCGTAGCCATCACTTGATTGCATCTGCTCGTCGACTTCAACCAAGAGGTATTCGCCACCAATTGATTTAACTTGATCAGCAACCTCTGGCCTTGGATCGGTTGCTCTAACAATTGCTCCAAGACTTGATGCCGAACCAATTGCGGCTAAGCCTGCAACACCGGCACCGGCAACCAAAACTTTGGCCGGTGCAACTTTTCCAGCAGCAGTTACTTGTCCGGTGAAGAAGCGGCCAAACTCGTGAGCTGCTTCAATAACAGCACGGTAACCTGCGATGTTTGCCATGGAGCTAAGTACGTCCATCGATTGCGCTCTTGAAATTCTTGGAACCGCATCCATTGCGAGCGCGGTAACACCCTGCTTAGAGAGGGCTTCTAGAAGTTCAGGCTTTAGGGCTGGGCTCAAAACACCAACAAGAACTGCGCCTTTTTTGAGCTTGCTTATCTCGGAATCTGATGGAGCGCTAACGGTAAGAACTATGTCTGCACCCCAAGAGTCAGCAGAGCTGCCAAGTTTGGCACCAGCGGCTTCATAGGCAGAGTCTGGAAATGACGCCCTGGCTCCGGCGCCTTTTTCAACCACAACTTCATAGCCAAGGGAGCGAATAACCTTTACGGTCTCAGGGGTTGCGGCAACCCTAGATTCCGCTTCCTGCTCAGCTACTACACCAATTAACGACACGTTGCTCCTTTGTAAGCTTTCTACAG
>JBIIME010000030.1:0-15982 GCA_044338175.1 Rhodoluna sp. | reverse complement strand
TGCCTTGCGGGTCATGATTTGTCTGGCTGTGATTCCCTTAGCGATTAGGTTTACAACAGCCTCGCCGCTTCGCTCGGCCCAGGAATCTCTTCTGCGATCAGCAGAAGGAGGAGCGGCTGAGCCTGGAAGGCTCATGCCGATTGCCTCGGCAATCGAGGCCATGGTGTTAGCGGTATACATACCGCCACAAGCTCCTTCGCCAGGGCAAACTGCTCGTTCAATTCGATCGAGATCTTCTTCGCTCATCTTTCCGGCCTTGCAAGCACCAACGGCTTCGAAGGCGTCGATGATTGTCACCTGCTTTTCGGTGCCGTCGGTTAGCTTCACCCAACCAGGGGCAATCGAACCTGCGTATAAAAACACTGATGCAAGATCTAATCTTGCTGCTGCCATCAACATGCCAGGCAGTGACTTATCGCAACCAGCCAACAGCACGCTTCCATCTAGGCGCTCGGCTTGCATAACAACCTCAACCGAGTCGGCAATCACTTCACGGGATACAAGGGAGAAGTGCATACCCTCGTGGCCCATAGAGATTCCATCGGACATGGAGATGGTTCCAAACTGCATTGGGAAACCATTGGCTTTTTGAACGCCAACTTTGGCGGCTTTTGCTAGACGATCCAGGGAAAGGTTGCAGGGGGTTAGCTCATTCCAGCTCGAACCAATGCCAATCTGAGGCTTTACCCAGTCCTCATCGCCCATTCCAACGGCGCGGAGCATTCCGCGGGCTGGAGCCTTCTCGATTCCGTCGGTAACGGCGTGGCTTCGGGGTTTCATGTTGATTGTCATGCCCTTAAGTCTAACTGGCTACTTGAAGCCTTGTTATGGGGAATATTTGGGCTAGAAGGTCCGATTTAGCCTGAATAATAGGTACTGATGTCAAACAAAACCCAGCCCAGCTCTCTAGAGCTTTATGCCCTTGCCGCCGAGAGGTCCTCGAACGCGGTTATTGCCTCTTACTCAACTTCCTTTGGAGTTGCCACCAAGCTATTAGCTCCGCAGATTCGCCAGCACGTTAGAAACATCTACGCTCTGGTTCGAGTTGCCGACGAGATCGTCGATGGCGCTGCTGCGGAGGCAAGAGTTGGCGGCGGAAACGTTGAGCCATCGGTTGCGCTAGACACGCTCGAGAACGAGATTTACAAAACCCTAAGGTCTCACTTTTCAACCAACCTGGTAGTTCACGCTTTTGCAAAAACCGCCAACGCAACTGGTTTTGCCAGAGGAATAATCGAACCTTTCTTTGCCTCGATGCGCATGGACCTATGGCCACGCAAGCACACCCCTGAGTCTTTCCAGAAGTATGTTTACGGTTCAGCTGAAGTAGTTGGGCTGATGTGCCTGCACGCCTTCATCAAAGAATCGGATTTCTCACTTCAGGACTACACCAAGATAGTTAGAAGCGCCAGGGCACTTGGAGCTGCCTTCCAGAAGGTTAATTTCCTAAGAGATCTCTCCGCTGATTTTGAAAAACTTGGCCGAAGCTACTTCCCCGACGTCAACCCAGCAAACTTCAACGAATCTCAGAAGACTGCGTTGCTAGCTGATATTCGAGCTGACCTAAAAACCTCAAGCCAGTCGTTGAAGTTCCTACCTACAAGTTCAAGAAAAGCAGTATCGGCAGCTCAGATGCTGTTCACAGAACTTGCTGACCGCATTGAGAAAACTCCTGCCGAGCAAATGCTCAAGGCGCGCATTTCTGTTCCAAACACCACAAAGTTCTTTATTGTCTTGAAGGCTTTAGTTGGAGTGGTACCTAAATGACCCAGAAAACCGCTGTTGTTGTAGGCGGCGGTATCGCAGGTCTTGCTAGCGCAGCATTGCTTGCCAAAGCCGGCATGAAGGTGACCCTTCTGGAAGCCCGCGAAAAAGTTGGCGGTAGGGCTTACATCTGGGAAAAAGATGGCTTCGTTTTTGACATGGGACCTTCTTGGTACCTAATGCCAGATGCCTTTGACCAGTTCTTCAAGCTCATGGGAACCACCGCTGACAAGGAGCTCAAGCTGGTAAAGCTTGAGCCCGCCTATCAGACCAGAAACGAAGGCCGCGACGAGAAGCTAATGATCGTCCAGGATCTGGACAAGAACAAAGCACTGTTTGACTCGATTGAGCCAGGCGCAGGAGCGAAGCTTCAGCAGTATCTGGACTCCGCCAAAGAAACTTACGACCTGTCGATGAAGCACTTCTTATATACAAACTTTGAGACAACTAAGAGCTTTACCAATAAAGAAGTATTGGGCAAAGCTCCTAGGTTCCTATCTCACCTGGTGACTTCTTTGTATGCCTTCTCGGGCAAGTACGTCAAAGATGAGCGACTAAAGAAGATCTTGAACTTCCCTGCTGTATTCCTTGGCGCCTCTCCTTATGACACCCCGAGCATGTATCACCTGATGACCCACGTTGATCTAAACGTTGGAGTGTTCTACCCGATGGGTGGTTTCTACACACTAATTGAAGCCATCGAGCGAATCGCCAAGCAGCACGGTGTTGAAATCAAGACCAACTCCCCTGTGTCCAAGATCGAAGTAAACGACAAAGGAATTGCAACCGGTGTCAAAGTTGGCGGAGTCTTCATCGAAGCTGATGTTGTTGTTGGAACAGCGGATATGCACCACGTGGAGACAAAGCTTCTGGAGCCTAAGCACCAAAGCTTCCCGGAGAAGTTCTGGGCCAATAAGGTTCCTGGTCCTTCAGCGATGCTTTTGTACTTAGGTGTAAAAGGTCGCGTCCCGCAGCTAAATCACCACACGCTTTTGTACACCGAGAACTGGAGCAAGAACTTTGCTGAGGTCTTCCACAAAGCTGACGGCAAGCGCAAGATTCCAAACCCAGCTTCTTTGTACATCTGTGCACCGAGTGTGACCGATCCATCGGTTGCACCAGAAGGCTACGAGAACCTATTTGTCCTTGTCCCAATCGCAGCTGATCCTTCCATTGGTGGCGAAGGCGACCCGCAGTTTGAAAAAGATGTTGATCGCATCATCGATCAGATTGCTAACTGGTGTGAGATTCCAGATCTCAAAGAGCGCATCGTGGTTAGAAAATCTATGGGACCAAGAGATTTCGTCCAGCAATTCAATGCCTGGAACGGTACCGCACTTGGCATGGCACACACATTGCGCCAGAGTGCATTCTTTAGACCAAAAAACCGTAGCAAGAAGGTAAAGAACTTGTTCTACGCAGGACACAACACCATTCCTGGAATTGGATTGCCGATGTGTCTTATCGGTGCCGAGCTTGTCTATAAGTTCCTAGTTGATGACAAATCAACTGGTCCAATCACCGGTGAGCTAAAGCCAGTTCCAACCGGAGGTTGGAAGGGACTCAAATAGTTTCTAGAATCTAAAGATTCTCGTCGGCGAACAAAACGATCGCGTCGTAGTGGTACTTTCCTAATCCTTTGGCAACAGCCTCATAAGTTTCTTGATATGGCGAGGGGATTATGTAGCTCATCGCAAGGGATTTGTAGCTTTCTTTGTTTGGTTCCCAAAACTTGAGACAAAACTCGTAGTGCCTTTTAACTAGCGCCTGGACACTCTCGTCGCTCACATCTAGCCCTCGTTCCATAGCCATCTTGAAGCCTTGAGTTATCTCATCAAAGGCAATAGAAAACTGCCTGTTCTCAGCCTCAGAAAAATTGTTGACGTATTGACCGCTGTGGTGACCAAAAGGATCGCTCATGTCTCAATTCTGGCTGAAGAATTTCACAAAACGGCTATTCTCGAATTATGTACGGAAGCTACCTGCTCATTCTGATTTTGTCGCTGGTTGGCCTTTACCTGCTAGATCGAACCCACAAGCTTGCCTTCACAGTTGACCCAAAGCGTGCCTTCTGGTCGATGGTTCCAGCCTTTGTGGTTTTTGTCATTTGGGACATCGCGGGTATTTCCCTCGGCATTTTCTTTAGAGGCAACAACACTTTGTTGACCGGTATCCAGATCTTGCCTGAGTTCCCAATCGAGGAGATCTTCTTCCTTGCCTTGCTTTGCTATAGCACCTTAATTGCCCTCACCTGGATTTCAAAGGTGTTGAACAAGAAATGACTTACGCCGAACTGAACCTCTTGTTTTTGCTTCCCGTTGCAGCGCTACTGTTTTTCTTCCGCTACCTAGTTAGGTGGAGAAAGCTCTGCTGGACAGTGAGCGCGCTTTTGATCATGACCGCCATCTTTGACAACTTCATCGTTGGTAGCGGAATCGTTGCCTACAACCCAGGGACTTTATCCGGAGCCTTTATTGGTTTCGCACCAATAGAGGATTTCGCCTATACGCTGGTGGCTGCAGTGCTAGTTCCACTAACTTGGTGGTGGCTAGGCTCAAGACAATCTAAGTCCAGGAAGGGTAAGTAGTTGAAATCTCTAACCTCGCTGGTCTTATCTTCCAGACCTATCTCTTGGGTCAATACAGCTTTTCCATTTTTTGCCGCCTACTGGTTTGTGAACCAAAGAATTGATCTTCCGCTGATTATCGGAACTATCTTCTTTCTCATCCCCTATAACTTTTTGATGTATGGCATCAACGATGTCTTTGATTATGAGAGTGATCTCCGAAACCCCCGCAAGGGCGGTATCGAAGGAGCCCTTCTTGATCCAAAGCTGCATAAGCTCACCATCTTCTCCTCCATGGGTCTATCCCTTGGATTTGTGATTTACCTGCTCTGGATTGGCTCTGACATAGCTGATTTCTGGCTACTGATAACCCTTTTTGCGGTCCTGGCCTACAGCGTTCCTAAGCTTCGCTTCAAAGAGATACCGTTCTTGGACTCTTTTACCTCTGCGATGCACTTCATCGGTCCGATGCTTCTTGCATTGGCGCTATCCGGTGTCGACATCCTTGAATTCAAGCTGTTCTCGATGATCTTGGCCTTTTTGGGCTGGGGTATGGCAAGCCATGCCTTTGGTGCGGTGCAGGATGTCAGGGCAGACCGCGAAGCAGGAATCAAATCGGTGGCTACCGCTATCGGTGCCAGAAACACCGTGCGCTTTGCTTTCTTGCTTTATTTCTTGGCTGGAATTTCGATTATGAATGCCGGTCCCCACGGAATGGTGGCAGCCTTGGCTGCCATTCCATACCTTGTGATTATTTCCCCGTACCTGAACATCACCGATGAGGATTGTGAGAGAGCTAACCGGGGATGGAGAAAATTCATCTGGTTGAATTTCGCCGGTGGAGCTCTGATTAGCCTTTTGCTAATCAACTACATCCAAGCTATTTAGGCCGCTCTTTCGGTCCAGGAAATCAAAAACTTTCTGTTGAAACCTTTGCCGCAATAGCCGCAGGCGAGTTGCATCCGTGGGCTCTTGAAGCGGTAGTGTCGGTGACCGTTTTTGCACTCACCTATCCACTTAGCGGTTTGCTCAGCAATTTCTTTGCCGGTGAACTTTTCTCCTCGATAGCCAATTGATTTGGCTATCTGTTTCCAGTCCGGACCATGCCCTGCATCTTTTCCTGCGAGCGCGTGAGCGACCTCATGCAAGATAACTTGCTCTGATTGATCCAGCGAGTGGTACTGAACCAGATACTTCGACAGCGATATTTGGTAGTCGGTGTAATTGCAAAGACCCGCTCTTTGCTTGGCTGAGTCGAAAATGAATTCCCAAGGAGCTTCGAGTCCATGTTCTGCCATCTTCTGTCGAGCAAGAAAGGCTATGTACTCATAGCGATCTAACTTGAGTCGCTGGAAGCGGTTTTTTCCCTTGGAAAACTGCCTCCCGGTTTCAAAGCCCAGTGCTTCGAGCTGGAATATCAGCTGGTGGTTTGTAAGAGGCACGAAGGTTCGAAGCTCCCCGAATTCGTCATGGGAGAACACCTCGTGAATAAACTCCCGATCTATCAGATCGGGAGCTGGGACCTCTAGGACTTGGGTATTTTCGGACATTGGTTTGTCAAGGATAACTGCCATAAATGCCATTTACCTGCCTCTGAGGTGGGTTTTGCCCCTTAGCTATCTATCCCTAGGCTTAAGGGTATGAAGTATGTAAATCACGTATCTGAGCTAATCGGAAACACACCTCTTATAAGGCTCAATTCGGTGACCGAAGGCATCAGGGCTACGGTTCTAGCCAAGGTGGAATACTTCAACCCCGGTGGTTCAATCAAGGACCGCATTGCCGAAAAGCTCATAGATGCAGCCGAAGCCTCGGGTCAATTAAAGCCAGGTGGCACCATCGTTGAGCCAACCTCGGGAAACACCGGTATCGGACTTGCTCTAATTGCTCAACAGCGTGGCTACCGCTGCATCTTCACGGTTCCCGACAAAGTTGCCGAGGACAAGCGCAACACCTTGAAAGCCTATGGCGCCGAAGTGATTGTTTGCCCGACCGCTGTAGCGCACGAGGACCCTCGCTCCTACTACTCGGTTAGTGATCGGCTGGCAAAAGAGATTCCTGGCGGCTTCAAGCCTGACCAGTACTCGAATCTTGCAGGTCCTGCTTCTCACTACGCCTCAACCGGGCCTGAAATCTGGAAGGACACCGAAGGTAAAGTCACTCACGTTGTCATTGGTGTTGGAACCGGTGGAACCATCTCCGGAACCGGAAAGTATCTCAAGGAAGTAAGCGGCGGCAAGGTTCAGGTAATTGGTTGTGATCCTTTAGGGTCAATCTATTCCAAGACCGAAACCAACTCGATGCCATACCTGGTTGAAGGCGTTGGCCGAGGCGATGACTTTTTGCCGGCTGCTTACAACTCAGATGTGGTTGACGAAGTGATTCCAGTGCCTGACGCCGAGAGTTTTGAAATGACCAGAAGGCTAGCTCGCGAAGAAGGCTTGATGGTGGGCCCAAGTTGTGGAATGGCAGCAGCTGCTGCGCTCAAGGTAGCTAAAGATCTTCCAGCCGATGCAGTGGTAGTTGTGATCTTGCCTGATGGGGGAAGAGGCTATCTTGCAAAAGTATTCAACGATGGCTGGATGCAAACCCACGGATTCCTAGGCGATGATGCCTCAGTGAAGCTTGCCGATAAGGTCGCTTATGACCCAGCCGGAATTCCATTTGTTCTAGAAAATGACTCTTTGGTTAGCGCTAGGCAGTCAATCGAGGATGCGGGACTTTCTTCACTTCCGGTTATGGTCAAAACTCCTCCGGTTCGAATCGGTCACGTCATTGGCACCATTTCTTTGGCGCAGATTGATGCAGCCAGCCCCACCGCAACCGTCAAGGACATCCTTGGAGCAAAGCCAGCCCTAGTTGGCTCGGGCCAAGGTGTTGATGTTGCCGAAAAGCTATTGGTTTCTAACGATTTTGCTCTGCTGCTACACGACGGTGAAGTTGAAGCCCTGCTAAAGCCAGGGCAGCTGAGCTAACCTAGTAAAAATAAGAAAAGGCAAATAATGACCGAGTTTGAAACCAGAGCCATCCACGTCTCCCAAGACCCGGATGCCAACAATGGTGCGGTTATTCCCCCTATCTATATGTCTTCCACCCACAAGCAAGACGGTGTTGGTGGGCTTCGCGGAGGCTACGAATACAACCGAGCTGCTAACCCTTCCAGAACTGCCCTGCAGGAAGTTCTTGCCAGCCTAGAAGGCGGCAAGTTTGGACTTAGCTTTGCCTCGGGCCTTGCCGGTGAAGATGCCGTAATCCGTGCCACCTGCGCGCCGGGCGATCACGTAATTCTTAGTGATGATTTGTATGGCGGAACCTTCAGGCTCATGAACCGTATTCACCGTGCCGCGGGAATTGATTCCGAGGTTGTGGATATGAGCGACCTTGCTGCCCTAGAGGCTGCCATCAAGCCAGGCAAGACCAAGTTGATTTGGGTTGAGACACCGACAAACCCAATGCTTGGGATTTTAGATATTGCTGCCATTGCCAAAGTTGCCAAAGACAACGGCGTCTTGAGTGTGGTGGATAACACCTTCGCGACACCTTACTTGCAAAGGCCACTAGAGCTTGGCGCTGACATCGTCACTCACTCAACCACCAAATACATCGGTGGTCACTCCGACCTTTTGGGTGGTGCTGTAATTGTCAACGACGAGCAGCTTTACGAAAAGATCCGCTTCTTGCAGTTTGCAGCAGGTGCAGTTTCAAGCCCATTTGATGCATGGCTTACTCACCGCTCAATCAAGACTTTGGCTGTTCGCATGGACAAGCACTGCTCCAACGCGCAGGCTGTTGCGGAATTTCTAGACGGACACAAAAACGTTGAGCAGGTTTACTACCCTGGCCTTCCAGCTCACCCTGGCCACGAGCTAGCCAAAAAACAAATGTCAGGCTTTGGAGGAATCGTTAGCTTGCGCTTTGCTACCGAAAGCCAAGCTAAGGACTTTTGCAACCGAACTAAGTTGTTCACTCTTGCAGAGAGCTTAGGCGGGGTTGAATCACTGGTGAATCACCCAGCCGAAATGACTCACGCATCGGTTAAGGGCAGCCCACTAGAGGTTGGCCCAGAGATAGTTCGTCTATCGGTTGGAATCGAAAACCCTAAGGATCTAATCGCCGATTTGGCTCAGGCTCTTAGCTAGATTTTTCCCTGCTCAAGTCCCTTGAGTACGTGTTGAGCTCGTTTTCTTACCCCTGGCAAATCAGCAAGTCTTTTGAGTCCATTGTTTTGCTGGAACATGCGGTGGTTCTTGGCAAAGGCTGCGGAGTTTCGATCTAAGAAATCCCAATACAAAGTTGTGAATGGACAGGCGGTATCCCCTGTTCTTTCTTTCGGGTTATAAGCACAGCCTTTGCAGTAATTGGTCATTCGAGAAATGTAAGCACCGCCTGCAGCATATGGCTTGGTCATCATCTGCCCGCCATCAGCGTGAACACCCATGCCAATGATGTTTGGAACCATCACCCACTCCGAAGCATCCACAAACTGCTCCCGCATCCAATCCAAAAATTCCTGAGGATTAGTTCCGGTAATCAGCGCCAGGTTGCTCAAGATCATCAGCCTTGGGATGTGGTGGGTCCAGCCGCGGTTATGGATAGCCTCCACCTCTTTAGCAACACAAATCATCTTGGTCTTCGATGGCTCAACGAATAGTGGCAGCAGCTTTCTTTTGGCATTCAAGCCATTTTTGGTTTTGTAGTCTTCGCCCAAAAACCAGTACATTCCGTTGATGTATTCGCGCCAACCAATAACTTGCCGGACAAAGCCCTCCACCGAGTTCAGTGGGACTCCGCCTTTTTTGTACTTTGCGATAACTGCTACAACTACCTCCCTGGGGTGAAGTAATCCATTGTTGATGTAGGGGCTAATCACCGAATGATGCAGTGTCCAACTTTCGGTGGTGACCGCATCTTCGTAGGGACCGAATTCTTCAAGGTGCTTATCAACAAACAACTTCAAGCGCTTGAGAGCTCCAGTCCTTGTGGTTTCCCAGTAAGGCGAAGGCTCCATGCCAAGTTCTTTGGCTACCTCTTTATCTATTTTGTCTGGAGATGTTTCTAGGTACTTATCCCAAATGTAGTTCTTGGGTGGAGGAAGTCTGTTGTCCTCATCAAAGTTCCAAGCATCGCCCTCAGGCTTTCCGTCCTTGACCAAAATCCCCAGACGCAATCTTTGCTTTCGGTAGAAGTTTTCCATTACGAAAGTCTTTTGAGTTTCCGCCCAGGCCGTAAACAAGGTTCTAGAGGTTAGAAAGAAGTCATTTTCAACAAACTCAGCGCCGAGTTCTTTGAGCTGCCGATACTGAACGAAGCTTGATGGCTCAGCGCACACCAGCTGCTTGATGCCGGTTTCTTTCATGATTGCCTTGAGCCCAGTTGGGGTATCAGCGGATTTTTTGTAGTGAACTTCGAAGCCTGCACTTTCAAGTTCTTTGGCAAAGTGCCTGGCAGATGAAATCAGAAAGAACAGGCGCTGTTTGTTCCAAGGCCTACCGGAAGTCATTCTTTTAGACTCGACCATTGCAATCGCATCGTTTTTTGGATTGGCGTTCTTGAGTGCCCCGAAGTCTTTGTTCAGATGATCGAAGGGAATGTAAATCAGCTTGGTTGTCATTAGCCCTTGCACTTTTTAGAACAGTACTTGACACTCTCCCAGTCTTTGGCCCACTTCTTGCGCCACTCAAACTTCAGGCCGCAGCGCTCACAGGTTCGAGGCTCGAAGCCATTTTTAGTCTTTGGGGTGGGCATGCCGCAACCATACCTGAGTTTTGAGGTTAGTTGACGCGAGTAATTCTCGCGACGTCCCAGAGTTTACCGGTTTCAATGTTCTCAATTTTGTAGCCATCTACTGTCACCGATTCACCGGGCCTCAACGGAGCGTCCAGTAGGAATGGGTCTTGCAAGTTGTCTTTTCGGACAATGCTGAGTGGTCCAGATCCGTTGGGTTTTTTGGTGTCCACAATGTAAACGAGCAAGCCTTCATTTTCTTTTGGAAGCCTTCTGTCGTGACGTCTACTCTTTCTGGATTCGACAACAATGGCAGAAGTATCACTGGTTGGAACGACCACAATCTTGGGTTCAGAAGCGCTGTCGGAAATAGCCCACAGTTGATGGGTGGTTTCTTCAGCGCCCGCTTTGCATCGGATTTGGCTGTCGTCTAGAGCGCCAAGTAACCATCTACTCCAACCAGTCCATTCGCGCGCTTTACCGGCAGCAGAGTTCATGTTGTCAAATTCCCCCATGAATTTAAACTGCTCCTCATAAGGGTCATCAAATTCCCACTTAAACGAGTAGTAGTCCTCCAATCCAAGTAGGTGCCCGATTTCATGTGCAATGAGTAAATAGCCCTCTTCCCACCTGGTGTCAGCCCCAGCCAGTGTCCCCCTGTAAAGATTTCCCTCACCGGTTCGGAAACCATTTGAACTATCCAGCGGAATTGCTGGAGAAAAGTCAATGAGCTCCCTTGTAATCTCCGGTGGCGGGACCGCAATAACCATGTCGACTTCAGTGAAGTCGATCTCTGAGTCGGCCGCTGTAATTGCAGCCTGAACAAAAGCAGCTGGATTGCCTTGCTTTTCCCGTGTCATTGAAAAGCTTTCGAACGACCTAGGGAGCTCGAAATATTTGTTGGCATATCTCCACTCAAATTCGATTTTTCCATCTGTGACGTCAGTTAAGAACTGACCCGCCCCATCTATCCAGAACCCAGCATCCTTCTCGGGTGCACTTTTGTGCTTCAGATCTTGAGCTTCAACATAAATCATTTGGATCACGATCTTGCCATCAGCTGGGACAGTGTAATCTGGGCTCCTTGGGAAGCCTGAGTCTGTTTGTTCGTAACCAGAAATGGTTGATTGAATCTTGCATTCCGCGGCGGGAGATAAATCCCTATCCGGGGTTATTTCAGAGCTAGGGGAGGCACTTACGACAACGTCTTCGAAGTAGCAAATGATGCCATCCTGGTTCTTATCAAGAGATTTGTTCTTGATGTATATCTGCGTAGAAACAGCAATCTCAGAGTCTCCCGCAGCTTCAGCAATAGCAAAACTCAAAGCTGGTCCTTCAAAAACCCAAAAGATTTCCCACTCTTCACAGGTCAAAATCGAAGGAATGCGGTCATCTGCTAGAAGGTATCCATGGTCTGAGTTCTCTGCTGGATTTGGTACGTCTAAGTTCCCAGGCTCTGCCAAGGTACCTTCCGAATTAGAAGGTGTGCAGCCTGAAACCAGGAGCGCTAACAACAAGCTAGCCACGGTTAGATTAAGGCTTTTTTTCAACCGGCCCCCAAGAAATTGCATATTGACAAGAGAATACAGCCTGGCGTCATGCCTACCAAGATTATTTAGGTGTCAGTTTAGTTGACGACTCGATTCCTCTTGATGAACTTCTTACTAGACTTAAGGAATGAATTGCAAAAACTGCGGCGAAGCCGTCCCAAAAAACGAACTCAACTGTCTAGCCTGCGGAACCGTTGCGGCTAGGACCAAAGCGGATCTTCAAAGGACCGACCCTGCAATGACCAAGGGTATTGCCTGGGCACTGATTGCCATGGGGGTTTTTGGGCTGATTTTTGTAATCGCCAACGCTTGGACCGACTGGTATTCAGGTCTTGATTACGTGGGTCCGGTTGGGTTGCTCCTTATTGGTGGAGCCGTACTTTTGACTGCATCAAGAACTAAATAGGGGCTTGTCACTTCACTCCTAACTAATTGCTGTGCTACGCTCGCAAAACTAGCCCGCGACCAGGAAATCGTTTAGGAGTATGTAAATGGATATCAACCTTGTTCACCCAGAACTAAGAAAAGCAACCGCATCATTCCCGAAACTTCCGGTCACCAGCGCTTTTGGAAGGGCGATCACCAGAGCTTTGCTGCCACTGATGCTCCCTAAGGTTAAATCCTCAAGTGGCGTAACTATCGAAGCAGCCAAGACCTCTAGTGGAGTAAAGCTACGGGTTTACACTCCTGCTGGAAACAAGACTCGAGCCGCGATGCTTTACATCCACGGTGGCGGAATGATGATCGGCTCCCCCGCTATGGATGATGCTTTGCTATCAACTACTGCCTCAGAACTTGATATAGTGATTGTCTCTCCCGACTACAAGCTAGCTCCAGAAAACCCATACCCTGCCGCTGTAGATGATTGCCACAGCGCCTGGACATGGCTACTAGAAAATGCTTCGGCAAGACAAATTGACCGCCAGCGAATGGCAGTTGGTGGCGAGAGCGCCGGAGGCGGGCTTGCCGCTGGTTTGGTGCTTCGGCTTCACGACGAGGGCGGAGTGCAGCCCCTAGCCCAGTGGTTATTTTGCCCAATGCTCGATGATCGAACAGCGCTGAATAGATCGCTGGATGCTGTCGATCATTTTGTATGGAACAACAAAATGAATCTTGTTGGTTGGAAATCCTACTTAGGCAACAATCTAGGAACCGATGAGGTTTCGGACTATGCAGCCCCTGCCCGCAGGAGCGTGTTCCACGGCTTACCAAAGACTTGGATTGGTGTTGGCGATGTTGAGCTGTTTTTCGAAGAAGACAAGGCCTACGCTGACAAGCTCTCTTCAGCTGGAGTTGCCTGCAAGTTGGAGATAGTCCACGGGGCTCCGCACGCTTTTGAAGGCCTAGCGCCTGATTCTCAACTTGCTAAGGATTACTTAGCTTCAGGAAAGAGTTGGCTTAAAACTGCATTGGTGGCTTAGCAGCACCAATTCTTAGTTGCTATGCCTTGTCAGGTTTGCGTACTGAAGTAGCCCCAGGTTGCCTTTCGGCTACTCGCGTCATAAAGATAGCCAGCACCAAAGCCACAACTATTCCGCCGTTGACAAGTAGTTCGATGATTCCGCGCTCGAAGGCTTCTGGGGTTTTGCCAATAGAAAGCGTCAGGGACGAACCAACCGACAAGATGTGTCGAACGGATGCGATGACACCAATAATAAGGAATCGACTGAGCTGGTAGAAACCGCTGTTGAATCTTGCAATTACGGTGCGGGCAATTTCAAGAATAATTACCACAAACAAGATGTCATTGATGGCCTGAAGCATACCGTTTGGGTAAAAAGGTGTTGTTTCGAACAGTCTCACCACAGTGAAGATAACTGCTCCCAGAGCCACCAAGAACAAAAGGACGGTTAGAACAACATGAAAGACATCTTCAACAGCGTCTAGAAGCTTGGTTGGAACCATGGAGGGCTGAGCATCAAGGTCTTCAGTGTTTCTAGTCTTTGCGATTAGCTTTCTCGCCATAGCCAAGTTTGTCGCACATTAGCTTGAGCCATCAATCTTGTAGCGGGGTGTGTCTAATGCAGCCTCTTAGCTGTTAGCTAGTGCCCTTTGGGGTGCCAGACGGTCTTAATCTCCATAAAGGCCAAGATTTGCTGCAAGGAACCTTTAGACCCAGACCTTGAGAATGCGCCTGGCCGAACCACTCGCTTTAGGGTTTCAGCGGCACGAATTTCTAGATCCACTGGGTCAGAAGTTCCTTCTAGATCCACTGCGTTTACGTCCTGGTGTGAGGCAAGCCATGGAGAAAGATCTTTTTCTTTACCAGTTAGAACGTTTACTACCCCACCCGGCAAATCACTTGTTGCCAAAACTTCTGTAAGCGTGATTGCCGAAAGCGGAAGTGATTCGCTCGCAACTACGACAACTGCGTTTCCAGTGACGATGATTGGAGCGATGGTATTCACCAGTCCAACCAGGCTGCTTTTTTGTGGCGCGAAGGCTGCAACAACACCCGTTGGCTGATTTGTTGAGATGTTGAAAAATGGTCCTGCCACCGGGTTCATTGACCCGGCAACAGAATCAACCTTGTCTGCCCAGCCAGCGTGCCAGACCCAGGAGTCAATCGCGGCATCAACTTCCTTGTTGGCTTGAATTTCGGTAGCTCCGGTTAGCTCACGAGTTTCGGCAACGAACTGGTCGCGTCTTCCCTCGAGCATCTCAGCGATGCGGTACAGAACCTGGCCGCGGTTATAGGCGGTAGCGCCTTCCCAACCAGGTTGAGCAGCTCTTGCCGCAACAACGGCGTCTCTGGCATCTTTTCTAGATGCCAGAACCACGTTGGCAACAAACTCGCCCTTTGGGTTTGTTAGTTCGTAGGTGTGACCGGATTCGCTTCTAGGGAATTTTCCACCGATGAAAAGCTTGTAGGTTTTCTTCACATCAAGACGCATTAGTTATCTCCCTTCAGGTAAGCAAGCAATCCGTGCCTGCCTCCCTCGCGGCCGTAGCCAGATTCTTTGAAGCCACCAAACGGGCTAGCTGGATCAAACTGGTTGAAGGTATTGACCCAAATCACACCAGCATTCAACTGATCGGCAACCTTTAGGATTCTGGAACCCTTCTCACTCCAGATTCCAGCGCTAAGACCAAATGGGGTGTTGTTAGCCTTGGCTACCGCCTCGGCAGGGGTTCTAAAGGTAAGTACCGATAGCACTGGACCAAAGATTTCCTCACGGGCAACAGTGTTGGTTGGGGCAACGCCGGTGATAACCGTCGGTGCGTACCAGAAGCCCTTCTTCGGAATCTCGCAGTTTGGAGCCCAGGCCTCGCCGCCTTCTTTGACGCCAAGTTTTACCAGTTTGGTTATCTTGTCGAGTTGGACTTTGGAGTTGATGGCTCCAATGTCGGTGTTTTTATCAAGTGGGTCGCCAAGCTTGAGGGTTTCCATGCGGCGCTTGAGCTTTTTCATCAGCTCATCCTGAATGGATTCTTGAACTAGCAATCTAGATCCTGCACAGCAAACATGGCCCTGGTTGAAGAAGATGCCGTTGATGATGCCTTCGACTGCTTGATCAAGCGGAGCGTCATCAAAGACGATGTTGGCGGCCTTGCCGCCAAGCTCCAATGTGACCTTCTTGTTTGTTCCAGCAACCTGCTTGGCGATAAGTCTTCCAACTCCTGTGGAACCGGTGAAGGCAACCTTGTTGACATCCTTGTGAGCAATAAGGTCTGCTCCGGTTTGGCCAAAACCGGTGATGATGTTCACAACACCATCTGGCAAACCAGCCTGCTGGCAGATCTCGGCGAACAGTAAAGCTGTAAGCGGAGTTGTCTCAGCGGGCTTTAGAACAACGGTGTTTCCAGCAGCAAGGGCAGGAGCAATTTTCCAAGCCAGCATCATCAGTGGGAAATTCCACGGGATCACCTGAGCTGTAACACCGTGAGCTTTCGGGTTGACTCCTAAGCCTGCGTAGTCAAGCTTGTCTGCCCAACCGGCGTAGTAGAAAAACCATGCTGCAACCAGTGGAATGTCAGCATCTCTGGTTTCCTTGATTGGCTTGCCGTTATTGAGCGTCTCGGCAATTGCTAGCTCGCGAGCGCGCTCCTGAATGATTCTTGCAATTCGGTATAGGTACTTTCCTCGCTCGGCACCGGAGAGCTTGGACCAAACCTTTTCGTAGGCGCTTCTGGCTGCCTTGACAGCCATGTCTACATCCTTGGCGCTAGCTGTTGAGATCTCGGCTAATACCTGCTCGGTGGAAGGAGAAATGGTCTGGTAGGTGTTTGATGGCTTGGTGAACTTGCCTCCGATGAAGTGGCCGTAGCTACTCTGAAAGGTAACCAGTGCCCTTGATTCAGGGGCGGGTGCGTATTCGAACATCTTTTTTTACCTCTTAGTCCACGGTCACATAGTCGGGACCGGAGTAGTTTCCGG
>JBIIME010000003.1:0-48374 GCA_044338175.1 Rhodoluna sp. | reverse complement strand
ATTTTCGACCTCACCAACCTAAGTGAGAGTTTGTATTGCCCGTCTTGGCTATGGGGGCCAACTGATAAAGGATTATTCGCATGGATATGCAGTGGCTAAACCAGTCTCGATGCCTAAATGAAGACCCAGAACTGTTTTTTCCAGTTGGAAACACAGGTCCTGCGGTAGATCAGATAGAGCAGGCTAAGGCAGTTTGCCGCCAATGCACCGTGACAACCGAATGTCTAGAGTACGCAATCAAGGAAAACCAGGACACCGGAGTTTGGGGTGGCTTGAGTGAAGACGAGCGTAAGTCTCTAAAGCGCAAGTACGCCAGGGCTCGTCGCGCTAGCTAAATTGGAATACTTATGGCGACCTTTGTGCCGCCATCTTTGGGTGAAAACCAACTAATCTTTCCCCGCAATTCACCTTCTATAAGGGTCCTTATAATCTGAGTTCCAAGGCCTTTGCCGATGGCACCTTTTTCAAATCCCACCCCGTTATCTTCGACCTCAATGGTTAGCTGCTTGGCTGTATGCCTAGGAGTAATAAGGATGCTTCCGCCGTGCTCACCCAGTCCGTGACTGGCCGCGTTGGTCACAACCTCGGTTAGGGCAACTGCGAGCGGGGTTGCAAATTTGCTATCCAGCTGGCCAAACTTGCCATCAATTCGAAGCTTGATCTCTCTCGATGAGTCGGTAGCTAGCTCCCCCACCAGCCTCATGCTGGATTCAAATATCTCGTCAAAGTTGACTTCGTCGGAGAATCCCTCAGCCAGGGTGTTGTGCACGAGGGCTATCGCGGAAACCCTTCGGATTGCTTGATCGAGCGCCTCTTTTGCTTCGTCGCTTGTTGTTCTGCGCATTTGAATCCGCATCAAACTTGCAACGGTTTGAAGGTTGTTTTTCACACGGTGATGTATTTCCCGAATGGTGGCGTCTTTGGTTAGTAGCTGCTGCTCTTGGCGCCTAAGCTCTGTAATTTCGCGACACAGCACAATTGCTCCGGTTCGAGCTCCACTTTTCATAAGTGGAATGGCTCGAACCGATAGCGTCACGTCAGTTGATTCGAGGTCTGCTCGCCAGGGAGCTTTGCCGGTAAGAACCAAAGGTAAAGACTCATCCACTGTGGATTGCTCTTTTACGATTTTTGTCGCAACCTCGGCTAGTGACTTACCTTCGATTTCACCTTCGATGCCTAGGCGGCTAAATGCCGATAATCCGTTAGGGCTAGCGAAGGTAACTTTTCCATCTACATCGAGTCTGAGTAAGCCATCGTTGGCTCTTGGCGCACCACGCCTTCTACCGGTGGGCGATGAGTAGTCGGGGAAGGTTCCTTCGGTAATCATGGTGAGTAATTCTTTGCCACAACTCACGTAATTTAGCTGGATCTTATTTGGGGTTCTGCTTTCAGAAAGATTAGTGTGCCTAGTGATTACCGCAATTGGTGCATTTGGCTCCGCTGCAACCGCGCTTTCTTTTTGCACCGGAATGGCACTAAATCTAGTTGGTAGGCCCGCTACAGTGTCTGCGCTTTTTTGCTCAACTATTTGACCTGATTCGAAGGCTTGTTTGACCGTTGCCAGCCACTCTTTGCGAATAGTTTCACCACTGATGTCCCGATAAAAAACCGTCGCCGCACTCGAGGGTCTAGCGTGACCTGCAGCAACGAAGCTTCCATCTTTAGTGGGGACCCAAAGAACTAGGTCTGCAAACAATAGGTCTGCAACTAATTGCCATTCCGATTGCAATCTGGTTAGCCAGTCGATATTCGCCTTATTCGGAACACCGTAATCGCTGATTAGTTGAGAAAGTGTGGACACCTAACCGAGTTTAGCCACCCTGGAATCAAGAGCGCCCTGCCTACCTAGGATTGAAACCTTGGTAAAGATTCCAACCGCGGAGCGAAAGCTTCCCGATCGAGCGCCAGTTATCATCCCCAGTCTCGTCGCCTGATCAACGGACGCCTGATCTTCAGGCAAGAAAGCCGCTGCCTCGATTTCACTAAGACCTGCAAGGGTCGTCTTGATTTCAGTCTTGGCTTGCGAAATAACTGTATTTCGCAGGCGATTTATCACCAGCATTGGACGCTCGGTCAGTGACAAAAGATATGTCTCAAACCTGAGCAACCTAAAGATTCCGATGGGGTCCGCAAGCGCGACCACAACAACCTGGTTACTCGCGCGAACCACCTCCCTGGTTATGTCAAATTCTTGACTTGGTTTTAGTGGGCCAAGGTCCACAAGCACAAAATCGAAGCTTGCTTTGGCAATTTCTAAAATTGCAACAACGCTCTGACTCGTCGGATCCAAACTTTGGTCGGAGATAACGCCAGGTAGCAAAGTGATCGAGCTTTTAGGAATCTGAATACTAAGCCTTTCAAGCTGTGCTTGATCAAAGCGGTTCTGGCTCGCAATACGCATTGCCCCCACCAATCCTGCAGGTAACTCCGATAGGCAGAGGTAGTTGGCGACACTGGGGCCATCGAGGTCCGCGTCAATAATTAGCACTCGAAACTTTTCTGCAGCTAGCTCTAAAGCGATGTTTATCGCAACTGTTGTTTTGCCAGTTGAGCCATGGGGGCTCGTGACTGCAATAATCTGTGGTTCGGGTTTGGTGTTTTGTTTTTTAACAGCTTGGATTGACCGAACAATTGAGTCCAGCATTATCTGGATCCCCCAGTTGATGTGAGGGCAATCAAAGACTGACTTGAAATTGCTCCCAGGAGGTACTGAATCGATTCAGTTGGAACCCGAAGTTCTAAAGATTGCTGTTGGCCAGCAAAGCCGCCAACGGGTTCGATAATGGCTACCACCTCGACATCAACTGCCAATAAAACCGGTTCGCCGTAGGTTTGGAACTCAAGCAAGGGAGAGGCCCAGACACTAACCCGGGAGCCAACTCCGACCTGGCTGCTTACCGGCACTTCTGGTGTGAGAACCAAGTTAGACCAGTTGTTTTGATCCTGGGTCGTAATTGCTGAAAGCGGAATAGCCTCTCCAGAGCCAATTGGTCTTTGTAGATATGAGCCTTCCAAAAGGGACTCTGGCTGAAGGTACGAGCCAGCGAGCCCGAAGAGGGAAAGCTCGACCCTGTCGAGATTTGCCATGTCTAAAGGTGCGCCAGAAGCAAGGTCTTGCCGGGTGACAAGAAAGACTTCGGTGGTTCTGTTGCCTTCAATAAAGAGCCAGCCGCCAACTACTGAACTAACGACCACAAAAGCGGAAACTGCAATTGACAAGGGGCTCCTGGAACCCGAATTGGGTCTGGGGGTTTTCATTAGGTGTCCTTTCGTTTGGGTTAGTGGGGGTAAATCTCGAGGCAGCTAATTGCCTGGAGGGGTACAAATGCCAGTAGCGCACTATCGGTTGCAACCAGCCCCCTTGTTACACCCAAGACAACCAACCCCACTTTTTTGTGAGGTTCATTTTGAAACCAGAGGTTGGCTGGAGCGGGAAGAGGAAGTAAGGCAAGCAGCTCACCGGCGCTCTTGCGGGTCCAGATAACCGCGGGTGAGACTTCTGAATCTTGTCTCTGAAACTTTAGGGCCAAGACATGACTTAGCCGAATTAAGCTCCAGGTCGACTTGTCTTCGAGCAGTCCAAACGCAAAAGACCGGCTGATTCTTACCTGTGTCAGCTCGCGAGTAAGGCCATCGGCCAACTCGAGTTGAAGGCAGGTGGCACCTTCTGGGATCAGATCCGACTGTGATTGGCGGGGTTGAAAGAGAGGTTCGTAGTTGGTGAGTGTGGTCATGGCAACATCATTTCGCACCTGCCGACATTGCTAAATAGTTATACACAAGTGATTAATGGCAGCTAAAAACTGAAAGATATTCAATTACCCTGAAGCAACTCAAATTGAGCCTGGCTACTAAAGGGAGTGAAGTGAAGAAACCAGACATGCGAATCGATAGCACTATTCACTCGAGGGGGTATGAGAACCAAAGACACCTGGAATTTGGTCCTGATTTACCAAGGACTCAGCCGCTTCGTCGGCCGCAGGTGTTTATCGCGGCAATTGCAACGGCCGTGAACGAAGTAATCTACGGGGTTCGATCGGTGGATCAACTACAAGATGTCCTAAACGAACACGTCTATGAGTCCTTGAAAAGAAGGGCTGTATCAAGAGCCCAGTACCGCTTGGCGCATGGAAGAAAGGCTCAGATTCAACCAACCGATGTGGTGCGGGTTAGATACCAATACCCAGCAGAGGGTGTCATTGAATCGGTGGTTGTTCTAAGTTCAGGCAGAAGATCGAAGGCAGTTGCTATCCGGCTTGAAGGGACCCATAACATCTGGCGCGCTACGAATATTGGATTTATCTGAGGATCGCGTACCCCACCTTTTCTTGCGGGGCAGCACTGGGAATTGTCACTCTCGCACCTCTCTAATAGAGGCAGGCCTGGACCCCAGCATCTTCCTTGATTCGATGAGGGGATTTCGTTTGGATTTGGGTCTATGATAAAAGTGTTAATTTGAACTTAGGGGAAATCAATGCCAGAAAAGTCACTCAAACACGACAAATTTTGCCCAGCCTGTGGAAATGGCTTGATAGTCACAGCCGTTGTATGTCCAAAGTGTGGATCACCTGTTGCGGGTGTTGCTACTAAGGGTGGTCGCGAGAAGTCAATAGCCGTTATCATGGCCGTGTTCCTCTCTTCATGGGCCTACCTGTATACATACAAATACGATGCCAAGAAATTCTGGATTTCAACAATCGCCGGAACTGCTCCATTAATTATTTCCGTTATCGCTTTTACGGTGTATGAGATCTCATATGACGAAGACGTCTACATACCAGCAGAAGCGATAGGTACGCTGTTCTCTGTTGTTTGGTTCTTTGCGTCTATCGCGATCTGGATAACTGCGATCGTAGTGACGGCAACGCGGGATGACAGCCAGTACAAGAACTATTAACGGGTTCCAGTCAGATTATTTCAATAGATGCATGGGGGTATTAGATGATTTGTAATAACTGTGGCAGCAAAAGTAAGGCCAGTGCTTTGTTCTGCGTTGGTTGTGGGACATCACTGGCCCTCAAGTCTCAACAAAAATTCAAGGGCGGAGTGGCCGATCCGTTATTGATGCCGGCTAGTGCCATGCCACGTAAGTCTCTGACAACAGGGCAGATTATTGCAATCTCCGCGGCAGGCTTCGTTGTTCTTGCTGGGCTTAGTCTCCTGTCAATTATCCTTCTGACCGGTCTTTCGGGTGGCGACAGCCAGGTTTCCGAGCAAGATTCCCCTCGGCAATCCGTTCCTGATGGGGACTATGGCAGTAACGCCTATCTTGATGCTCTTTGGGACAATTGTGCGGACGGCAACTTCGAGGCTTGCGACACACTCTTTATGGACTCTCCCTCTGCCTCGGAATATGAAGACTTTGGGGACACCTGCGGAAATCGAAATGAACCAGCTGGGTACTGTGTAGATATATACGACTCGTCAAGTGGTTCTTCCTCAGCGGCTTATGGATCGTACGGAAGCGATTCTTACCTTGATGCTCTTTGGGACAATTGTGCGGACGGTAACTTCGAGGCTTGCGACACACTCTTTATAGACTCTCCATCTGGCTCGGAATATGAAGAATTTGGCGACTCCTGCGGAAATCGAAATGAACCAGCTGGGTACTGTGTAGACATTTACTCGTCATCTGGGGGTTCGAGCTCCTCTGGGAATTATGGCTCTGACTCTTATCTTGATTCCCTTTGGGATAGTTGCTCAAATGGCGACTTCGGCGCTTGTGACGACCTGTTCTTCGAATCGCCGTCAGGTTCAGAGTATGAGGAATTTGGAGACACTTGTGGGTACCGAAATGAGCCCTCAGGGTATTGTGTGGACCTTTACAACTAGCTAAGGATCACAATTTCCTAAATTTAGCTGCGTAAAGAAATCAGCAGTGGATGTCGACAAGTCGTTTCGAGTAAATCGGTAACCTCGCTACGCTAATTGCCGGCGCGCCACCAATATTTGACTTATCTAGCCTTTGAAAAACGAGCTTCCTTTTTCAGGCTTACCTGTTTTTTTCGCCTGAGCTTGCTTTCTAGCTGCTGCACGGTTTAGTGGAGCTCGTTCTATAACTGCTTCCGCGTCTTCTTTTGGAGCGCCCGGTGCGCTGTAGCTCAGGTTGGCCTGGGGCCTAATCTGATCCACAGGTGACTGGTTCACGCTTACTTCAACATTGAATAGGTAAGTTATAACTTCCTCGCGAATCGAGCCCATCATCTGCTGGAACATTACGAAACCTTCGCGCTGGTACTCAACCAGTGGGTCACGCTGAGCCATGGCGCGAAGTCCAATACCTTCTTTTAGGTAGTCCATCTCGTAAAGGTGGTCGCGCCACTTTCTGTCAATTACCGATAGCACTACGCGCCGCTCTAGCTCGCGCATACCCTGCTCGCCAATTGACTCACTGCGCTTTTGGTAGGCAATCTTGGCGTCGCTAATGATTTCCTTGGCAAGGAAGTTAGAGGTTAGTCTCGATACGCTCCCAGCTTCTGCCAAAACCTCGTCTATCTCAAGCGAGATCGGGTAAACACCCTTTAGGTCTGTCCACAAAGTCTTCAGGCTTTGAGTTACGTCTTCCTTGGTGGCAAGGGCTGATTCAACCAGGTAGGTAATGGTTTCTTCTAAGAACTGGTCAACACGGGTCGCGATCTCATCGCCCTCTAGAATTCTGCGGCGGTCGCCATAAATGGCTTCACGCTGGCGATTCAAAACATCGTCGTATTTCAAAACGTTCTTACGAATCTCTGCGTTTCGTCCCTCAACTTGCGACTGAGCGCTGGCGATAGCTCTTGAAACAACTTTGGATTCGATTGCTGTATCGTCGGGCACACCAGATCGGTTCATCAATGCAGACGCTGCGCCGGAGTTGAACAGGCGCATCAAGTCATCGGTCAACGAGAGGTAGAACCTGGATTCTCCAACGTCACCTTGTCTACCGGAACGACCACGAAGCTGGTTGTCAATACGTCTGGACTCGTGGCGCTCAGTTCCCAAAACATACAAACCGCCAACAGATAGAACCTTTTCTGCCTCAACCGCTACTTCTTGCTTGATCTTCTCAAACTCAGCTGCCCAGGCAGTTTCATACTCTTCTGGATTTTCTTCAGAATTCAGACCCTTTTTAGCTAGCGCCTCAACAGTAAGGAACTCCGCGTTTCCTCCGAGCATGATGTCAGTTCCACGACCTGCCATGTTGGTGGCAACAGTTACCGAGCCAAATTGACCAGCCATGGCAATGATGGCCGCTTCGCGGGCATTGTTTTTAGCGTTTAGAACTTCGTGCCTTATTCCGCGCTTGGCTAGTAGCACCGAAAGATACTCGCTTTTTTCAACGCTGGTGGTTCCAACCAGCACTGGCTGACCTTTGGCGTGACGGTCGACGATATCTTCGACCACCATGTTGAATTTAACTTCTTCGTTTTTGTAAATAAGATCTGACTGATCTTTTCTGACCATAGGCTTGTTGGTTGGAATCGGGATCACGCCGAGTTTATAGGTGGCCATGAACTCGGCAGCCTCGGTAGCTGCGGTACCGGTCATACCCGCTAGCTTGCTGTAAAGACGGAAGAAGTTTTGGAGCGTTACTGTTGCCAGCGTCTGGTTCTCAGCTTTGACCTCAACGCCTTCTTTGGCTTCAATTGCCTGGTGAATACCCTCGTTGTATCTTCTTCCCGACAAAATTCTTCCGGTGTGCTCGTCAACGATTAGCACTTCACCCTTAATAACTACGTAGTCCTTGTCTTTTTTGAAAAGCGCTTTGGCTCTAATTGAGTTATTCAAAAAGGAAATCAATGGGGTGTTGGTGGATTCATACAAATTGTCGATGCCAAGGTAGTCCTCAACCTTGGTGATTCCTGGCTCCAAGATTCCAACTGTGCGCTTTTTCTCGTCCACTTCGTAATCAATAACTGGCTGAAGCTTCTGGGCAATTTTTGCAAACTCGGTGAACCAACGGTTCGCCTCTCCTGAGGAAGGTCCAGAAATAATCAGCGGAGTTCTTGCCTCGTCAATCAAGATCGAGTCAACCTCGTCCACCACGGCAAAGAAGTGACCGCGCTGAACTAGATCGGCTTTTTGCCACGCCATGTTATCGCGCAGGTAGTCAAAACCAAACTCGTTGTTGGTTCCATAGGTGATGTCCGCTAGATACTGCTCGCGACGAACGGCAGGTTCTTGTCCGGAGGTAATGCAACCGGTGGTCATACCAAGAGCCCTAAATACTCGGCTCATTAGCTCACTCTGGTAGCTAGCAAGGTAATCGTTTACTGTAACAACGTGAACACCTCGACCTGCGATTGCGTTCAGGTAGGCCGGCAAAGTTGCAACCAGGGTCTTACCTTCACCAGTTTTCATTTCGGCAATGTTGCCAAGGTGCAGAGCTGCTCCACCCATGATCTGAACATCAAATGGTCTAAGTCCAATAGTCCTGCTTGCTGCCTCACGAACCGCAGCGAAGGCCTCTGGCAAAAGATCATCTAGGGTCTCGCCCTTGGCAAAGCGCTCTCGTAAAGAAGCTGTCTCGTGTTTTAGTTCCTCGTCGCTGAGCTGCTGAAAATCTGGCTCTAGGGCGTTGACGGCATTGGTCAGGGACCTAAGTTTTGCCAGGGTCTTACCCTCGCCGGCACGAAGAACTTTGTCAAAAATAGACGCCAAAATGCGCTCCAAATCAATTGGGAAGTAATTACCTTCAATCTTAGAGCCTTGGGTAGGGCCTCGCCCAGGGACGCTAGTTAGCCCTTCGAATAGCTAAGAGCCAGCACCCCTGCCACAGTGGCGCCCCCATTTCTTAGCACTCTGGCTGCTTCTAGAGCGGTTGCGCCGGTTGTGACAACGTCATCAAGTAGGTAGCAAATCTTGCCTGATACCTGCTGATTTACTCTCATGCTCTCAGCAAGATTTGCTATCCGCTGATTGGCACTTAACCCCACCTGGTCTTTCACCTCTCGAGAAAAACTCAGAGCGTTGAGCACTTTTAGCCTGGGGTGGCGATTTGAAATTGCTTTAGCCAGTAACAGCATGGGGGTAAATCCTCTCTTTGCAAAGTTTCCTGGTCTGCTTGGAGCCGGAACCAGGAACACTGTCGATTCACTGGTTGGAATCTTATTGAGAATTGGTTCAAGCATGGTAGCCAGTTCGGAGACAAGTGCGGACTGCCCTTTTTCTTTTAGTGCTACCAACAACTTGGAAGTTTCCTCTTTGTAATTAGTGGCACTAAATACAGCCAACCCTGGCAGGTTGAACTCTTTAGGTTCTATCCAAAACACCTTCCTGCAGGCATCGCAAAGATTACTACCGGAGCAATCACAAATCGCACAGCGGGAAGGAAAAATCAGATCAATCAGAGCATGTGTTGGCACGATTGCAATCGTGCCGCTTTGCTGAGCTACTTGAAAGCTATAAAAACAAAGTGTTGAAAACTATCTAGCTAGTGCTATTGCAGAGATTGAAGATTTCAGTGAGCTCCAAAACGACCCGCGATAAACTACTAGCTCTCCAGATTCCTTTAGGGCATAAAGATTTGTGCCGTCTCCCAGCGCGACCAAGGAGCTTACATCTGTAACACCTTGGATAAGCCTGGTGGTGCCACCGATTGAGACCAGGGCAATGCTCGACAAATCAGGTTCATCGTTGACAATCGAAACCGTTACGCTATCGAACCAGCTCAGCCTGACGGGATTCTCGATCTCGGACCCAATAGAAATTGGCGCCGCCAGTTCAATCGGCATACCGTTATCATTTCGAATAACAGGGGCAATCAGAACCTGATTGCCCTCACCGCTAGCTACAACCAGGGCGACTCTCGACCCCTCGGGAGATAGCGAGAAGTCAACAATCGATTGGCCAGCCAGCCAAGAAGCCTGAAGCGGCAAGGAATTCACTGACACTTTAGAGCCTGCTGCCAGCCAAAGATACGAAAGAGAGTCATACTCGAGCCCAGCCAAAGTGGTTCTAGGGTCAACTTCCTCAACACTGGAACCTGGAGCCGAAAGAGCGGTTTCGGAGACTCCGGACTCTGTTAAGACAGCAAGGGTGTCGCCAGTTTTCGAAGCCGCAAGCTTGGAAACTGATCGAGAACCAAAAAACGACAACCCTTTGGCAAAGGAGTCTGGATTAGCACCCGATAGAGCCTCAAGACCGCTTTCTCCAACGGCCAGAAGGGTTCCAGAAGTTGTCACGGCGGGTGCTACTTGAGAATCTGGGATGTCTTGCGCTGATCGCTCAATAGAGATTGCAACTTCAGTGATTGTTGGAAGTTGCGACAGAGTTGCAACAAGCTGAGCTTTCATTAACGAGCGGTCTGATAATCCAGCAACTAATGCTCTGGCACTTAGATCAACCAGTGCAGTTTCTTGCTGCACAGTCACAGCATCAGTTGACAAAACGGTTCCGGTTGGAATTGCAGAAATGACAGCCGGTTCCAACCAACTCGAAGGACCAGCTAATAAAGCGTTGACTAGCTTTGTGCCCGTAGCCGGGTTGGACGGGAACCAGCGCAGCTCAGGTACCAGAGTCCTTCTTGATTTATCCAAGAAGTAAACCGAATAGCTTCTAAAAACTACATCAAAAACCGGACGAATCACCATCGTCACATCCGGCGCACTATCTATACGAAATTGTCCTGCCTGCTCAGTGAACTCATACTCGAGCACCCTGGTTGATCCTGCTGGTAAGGTTTCATACCTTCCGTTAGCATCGATTCGTGCTGAAACCTCAACTTCAACAAGAGCTGTGCCCGCGTCGGTAAAAGTAATCTTTGGCGTGCTTCTTTGAATTAGCAGCTCTTGATTCGGATTCCAGGTTGCACGAATTGACTCATCTAAGAACTCCCTGGCAATGGCGTAGTCATTCTGAGGTGCGGTGCCAGCGGAAATGAAACCTGAAAGAATTTCAGTTTCGGTGGCGCCATCAACCGGTGAGGAAGGTGAATAGTAGAAAGAGTTCCCGTCAGTAGGGGTTGCCAAATCCGGACCAATTCGAACCGGTCCTGAAACCGGAAGGGTCGCGCAACCGGTTAGCGTTGCCAGCATCGCAATCGCGATTAGGGCTCTCATTAGTGCCCCTCGCTAGGCAAGGAAAGCGGTGAAGAGATGATGGTTCCACCCTGCACTTTGGGCAATGTGAGTCTAAAACTAGCTCCGGCATTGGGTTTTGCCCAGACATCAAGGGAGCCTCCGTGTAACAAAGTGTCCTCAAGGGAAATTGCCAAACCTAGACCGGTTCCTCCGGTAGTTCGCTTTCTGGCAGGGTCTGCTCGCCAGAATCTATCAAACACTCGTGCTAACTCGATCTCATTCATACCAACGCCGTTATCGGTGACCCTCACAGCTACCGCTTCTTCGTTGTGTCCGACGGCAACGTGAATTGGTTTACCTTCGCCGTGCTCAATTGCATTTGCAAGTAAGTTTCTGAGGAGCCTTTCGATTCTGCGGTAGTCAAACTCCGCCAAAACTTCAGCCTTTGGAAGCTCTACCTCTATTGCACTTCCTCGCTTGCTAGCCAGCGGGTCAATTGAAGCAATGGCGGATGAGGCCACTTGGTTCAGATCATGAATCTCAAGTTCTGGGCGAACCGCTCCGGCGTCGTATCTCGAGATTTCCAATAGATCATTTAGCAAAACCTCGAAACGCTCGATTTGACCTTGCATAATCTCAGCTGAGCGCTTTAGCGATGGATCTAGGTTTTCTCTACCTTCAAATATTAAGTCACCAGCCAGTTTGATGGTGGTTAGCGGTGTTCTAAGCTCATGGGAAACATCAGAAACAAAGCGCTGCTGCATCTTGGAAACAGATGCCAGTTTTGTAATTTGCTGCTGCAATGAATCAGCCATTCGGTTGAAAGATCTTGCCAATGAAGAAACAGCATCTTCACCTTTTTCTAGCAAGCGAACATCTAGTGCGCCATCAGCAATTTCTTCCGAAACTTCCGCCGCTATCTTCACTGGTCTTACGATCCAGCCGGTTACCAGATAGGCAACACCACCGATGATAAGAATGATGGCCAACCCACCAGCAAACAGGGTCTGCTGCACAAAATTCAAAGTTTGCTGGTCGCTTGAAAGATCAAACACTAGGTAAAGCTCGTGAGCTCCAGCAAGTGGTATCTGGATAGGAGAGCCAACAACAATACCTGGGCTGGTTGTTGTGATCCCATCGGTAGTACTTGAAAGCTGTATCGATTGGTAGAGCAATCTTCCTTCGCTAAGTCGCACCTCAGCTCGGAAGCTTGGTGAGATAAGAGCGGTATCCAGACCAGAAGAAATTGGGCTCTGTAGCAGCTGAACACCCAATTGCCCAGGAGTTCGAAGGAGCGCAATTCTTCGGGTATCGGCCACCTCGGTGGCTTCGAGCTTAGGAACCACCGAGTTCATTAGGGTCTGCAGCGCTATTTCATCGCTCACAGTTGCAGCAGCAAAGGTGTTTTGAACATCCAGAACGGCCACCTCCGACTCGGCCAATACCTGCTGCAGCCGCTCTTCGAATAGTCCGTTTCCAATTGAGAACGAAAGGAACCCACCGAGGGCAACAAGCAGCACAGAGCTAAGCGCAACGGTGGTCGCAACCGCTCGAGCCTGAACCGAGCGTCTAAGCAAGCTAAACATCGAGCCTATCCAGCCCTGTAACCAATGCCTCGAACGGTTTTGATAATCGTTGGGTTATCGGGGTCGGTTTCAATCTTGGAACGAAGTCGCTGCACGTGGACATTAACCAACCTGGTATCTGCCTTGTATTGGTAGCCCCAAACTTGCTCGAGTAAAAGTTCCCGTGTAAAAACTTGGTTTGGTTTTTGAGCCAAGGTCAGTAATAAGTTAAATTCCAGTGGCGTCAAAGAAACAATTTTTCCATCACGCAAGACCTGGTGACCTTCGACATCCAAAACCAACGGTCCGATGCTAACTCTCGCTTCCGAACTAGTGATTGGTCTTAGTCGTGCCTTGATTCTTGCGGTAAGTTCACTGGGCTCAAAAGGTTTAACCATGTAATCATCGGCCCCGGCTTCTAGGCCTAGAACCACATCATTTGTTTCAGACTTAGCGGTCAGCATGATTATTGGTGTACCCGAGACGGCTCGAATTTCTTTGCAAACAGCAATCCCGCTTTGCCCAGGAAGCATCACATCCAATAGAACTAGATCTGGTTGTTCAGCTTCGAATATTGCGAGCGCTTGATTACCGTCCGGACAGTAAGTGGGAGTAAAGCCAGCTGCAGTTAGAACAATTCCAACCATTTCCCTTAGCGCATTGTCGTCGTCTACGACAAGAATCTTAGGGGTCATGTTGGGTCCTAGTAGCGGTAGTGGTCCACCTTGTATGGTCCATTGACTGGAACACCAATATACCGCGCCTGGTCTGCGTTCATTTCTGTCAGTTTTACCCCAAGAGCGTCAAGGTGCATTCTGGCAACCTTCTCGTCTAGGTGCTTCGGCAGAATGTGAACGCCTAGTGGGTAAGCAGCCAAGTTGGTGAACAACTCAATCTGGGCAAGAACCTGGTTTGAGAACGAAGTGCTCATCACAAAGCTTGGGTGGCCAGTGGCGTTACCAAGGTTCATGAGTCTTCCCTCGCTCAAAATCAGAACGCTTCTGTTGTTTGGAAGCAACCACTCGTGAACCTGAGGCTTGATCTCGATCTTGCTGATGTCTTTGATCTTGGCAATTCCTGCCATGTCGATCTCGTCATCGAAATGACCGATGTTTGCAATTACAGCAAGGTGCTTCATCTGCATTACGTGATCAGGTGTAATCACTCCGGTGTTACCGGTAGCGGTTACAAAGATGTCAACATCTTCGATAACAGATTCCAAAGTTGTTACCTGGTAACCATCCATTACTGCCTGCAGCGCACAGATCGGATCGATCTCGCTCACGATAACCCTGGCACCCTGACCAACAAGAGCTTCAGCTGCACCCTTACCTACGTCACCGTAGCCACCAACCCAAACAGTCTTGCCACCAATCAAAACATCGGTTGCACGGTTTAGACCATCTGGAAGTGAGTGTCTGATTCCATACTTGTTGTCAAACTTGGTCTTGGTAACTGAGTCGTTCACATTTATCGCTGGGAACAATAGCTCTCCGCGCTTGAAGAACTCGTAGAGTCTGTGAACACCGGTTGTGGTTTCTTCGCTCACACCGATGATTTCAGAAGCAATAGTTGTGAAACGCTTTGGGTCTTCCTTCAGTGAGTCGCGAAGTAGTTCCAAAATCACGCCATATTCTTCGCTGTCATCTGCACCGGTTGGAGGAACTGATCCAGCGAGCTCAAACTCGCGTCCCTTGTGAACAAGCAAAGTTGCGTCTCCGCCGTCATCCAAGATCATGTTTGGTCCGGTGTAAGAAGCACCTTCGGCTTCGGCCTCTGTGGACCAATCGAAGATTCTTGAAGTTGCCCACCAATACTCGTCTAGGGTTTCGCCCTTCCAAGCAAACACCGGAATACCAGCAACGTGCTCTGGGGATCCACTACCAACAACAACAGCAGCTGCTGCTTCGTCCTGGGTGGAGAAAATGTTACAGCTGGCCCATCGAACCTGAGCGCCAAGGGCAGCAAGGGTCTCGATGAGAACAGCGGTCTGAACAGTCATGTGGAGTGAGCCGGCGATGCGGGCACCCTTTAGTGGCTGAGCCGCGGCAAACTCTTGGCGCAGAGCCATTAGACCAGGCATTTCGTTCTCAGCCAGGCGGATTTGGTGTCTTCCAGCCTCGGCAAGAGCTAGGTCGGCTACTTTAAATTCGATAGTTGTTTTTGATTTCAGCATTATCCAAGCATAGCTTGGGAGCTAGCTTTTAATTAGACCCAAAACCCTTGAAGTTAGAGCTTCACAGCGGTTTTTGTCCTCAGATTCCACGTTCAGCCTTAATAGCGGCTCAGTATTGGAGCTTCGAACGTTGAACCACCACCATGGGCTCTCACCATTAGGAGAACTTAGGGTAATCCCGTCCAAGTCGTCAAAATCCGCCCCTTGGAACTCACTCTTGATTTGGGCCATCTTCGCTGCCGCATCCGAAACGGTGGAGTTGATCTCCCCGCTAGCAAAATAGGGGTCGAACTTGGCTGCAAATTCCGAAAGTGGCAGATGCTGAGATCCAAACTCTCGCATGACGTGCATCGCCGCGAGCATTCCACTATCAGCGCCATAAAATTCCTTGAAGTAATAGTGCGCGGAGTGCTCGCCTCCAAATATGGCTCCGGTTCTAGCCATCTCGTCCTTGATCAACGAGTGCCCAACCCGGGTGCGGGTAGCTGTGGCGCCAGCGGCTTCAATAAATTCCTTCACTGCGCGCGAGGTAAGCAAGTTGTGCAGGATGTGAATCTTGGTTTCACCAAGGGCCTTGGCTCTGGCAATCTCGCTTACCGCAACTATCGCTGCAACAGCCGAAGGAGAAACTGCGTTCCCTTTTTCGTCAATCACAAAGCAGCGGTCTGCGTCGCCATCAAAGGCCAAACCTATGTCCGCTTTTTCCTGGATGACTCTTTTTTGTAAGTCGACGAGGTTTTTAGGATCCAGCGGGTTGGCCTCGTGATTTGGGAAACTGCCATCTAGTTCAAAATACATGGGGATTATTTCAACGGGCAGCTCTGACAGCCCAGCATCGGTTCCCAAAACTGATGGCACAGTGAGCCCACCCATTCCGTTGGCAGCGTCAACAACTACTTTTAATGGACGAATTGCTTCAAGGGAAACAAGCTCACGAAGATTTGCCGCGTACTCGCCCATGATGTCGTGTTCGCTTCCGTAACCAGGCTCTGCTACCTCTTTGATTCCTGAGGCGAGGTACTTATTTGCACGCTCGAGAATTTGACTCAAGCCGGTTTCCATAGAAATGCCTCGGGCTCCAGCTCGAGAGAACTTGATGCCGTTGTAACTCGAGGGGTTATGGCTCGCGGTAAACATGGCTGCTGCTGCATCCAAGTGACCGGAGGCAAAGTAGCACTCATCGGTTGAACACAGGCCGATATTGATAACGTCAGCTCCCCTGGCGGTAGCGCCTTCAATGAAAGCATCGACGAAGCCAACTGAGGAATCTCGCATGTCATGGCCCACGACTACAGACTTACCAACAAGTTCAAGCTCATCAACAAAGGCGGCAGCGATAGCTGCGACCTTCTCTGGGGTGATTTCAGTGCCGACTAATCCACGGATGTCGTATTTTTTGAAAATTGCATCAAGTGTGCTCACTGTCCCAATAATACAATGGGGCCATGGCTAAACCTTCGAAATCGCGCAACGCCCACCGCGATCGCCATGACCGCGGTGTACGAAGACCGCTGCTAAGCAGACTCTTCAAATTCGGCCAAACTCGTTCACACAGTTTTGAGCAGTATGTCGACACCGCAATGGAGTACTTAAAAGGCATTTGGGCCGAAGATCTCGAAGGGCTAACTTGGTCCGTTAGGTCTGAGCCCTCCGCTTCTGATAGTGAAACTGATATTCCGAGATGGAAAGTTGATAGCGATCGAAATCACATTACGATTTATAGAATTCCCACCGAACGCTTTGGTTCGCACTCTAGAAAATCAATGCTCGAGGAAAGACTCAAGGTAGAGCAGCAGGTATTTGAGGCAATAGCAGACCTATTAGATATAGACCCTTGGGACTTGGTTCCCGATTACTACAACCGCTAGCGGAAGCGAACCAGGAACGAGTTACCTATATTTGTTGGATCATTAATCGCTAATGAAGAAATTTGACCGCCAGATAAAAGCGCCACTGAAGCAAAAATCTCGCTGTCGCTAGAAATAGCCACCGCGCCGGTAATCCCAAGCGACGAAGACCCAAGAGCTGGCACTGCAATAACCGTTTTGACGCCGGTTTCCAAACTGGTGACCGTGGCGCTTCGTGTTTCATTTAGTGGGTTGCCCAAAACGATATAAGACGCCCCATCTGGTGGGACAATACCCGATGTCATTAAAGCTCGTGAACTAGTGATTGGCTCTGCAGCGCTGAGCCAAGTGAAGTCGATTCGTGGTGTGCCTTCATCGTTACCTATAGAAGCCTTCGCGGTTGCATATACCGGTTGGTCAGAGGTCACAAACACCGAATAGTTTCCATCTAGCAAATCGGTGATTGGAAAATCGCTCACTGTTCCGGGTTCAATAACTCCCGTTATAACCGCGCCAAAAACATCTGGGCTGGTTGAAACAATCTGAACAATTACATTTGCGCCCGTTGGGGCAAACACGCGAAGCGAGTGCCCTGCATCGGAAACGGCCTCGGTCACAGCAACTTGGTTGATTGCTTCTGTGCCACGAACCACAAAACCCGGAATTACCGAAACCAGTTGGGGTGGTGGTGACGGCACAACAAAATCAACACCTAAAGACTCGGTTCCGTTCATAACTCGGTGTTGAATCCAGCCCGCGAGCTTGGCCCCAGATGTTTGAACGTGGACCGCCAAGGTCGCAACAGTTGGTGCAAAACTTGCAATAGATAGCACCGTAGTGGAATTTGCAAGCACAGAAATTCCAGAAAGGCCAGCCACTTCTATTTCACCGAGGTCTGTGTAAATACTCAGATCCGATGTTGCATCATTTGGGGTTGGGTTTGTAAGAATTAGCAACGCTTCACGACCGGGAGCGGTTGATCCTCCTACTAACCAGATGTCGTTGCTTGGCTGTTGGCAGCTAGCGGCGGCCAAGCCTCGCATGGTACCAATTGCCACTAGCTGCGTGATACTACCGGTTACCACCATCGAGCCTTGCGGCGAACCCGCGGCTGTTCCAGTGTTTTTTAGCTCGGTAGCATTTGCTATTTCACTTACCGAAGAAATCCGGCCGGATCCAAGTGATACGACGCCAGGATCTCCGGCCGCAATTGACTTAACTTCTAGCAATCCTGTTCCGTCGGCTGAGTATCGAAGGGTTGTGGAGCCAGTTCTATCAAAAGCCCCAAGATCTGTTCCGCTAGCGCCACCGGATACAAAAAGTGGTCCAGGGCAAACAACGCTCTGGTCTGCAGGCTTTACATCGAAACTTCCACTAGCCGAACCCAAATCAACCGACACAACTACCGGAGGAGCAAAAACCAAACCAGTTGCCAACAAAAGTGAGGTTGCAATAAGCGCTATAGCTCGACTAATCATCAGCTGGCCTCCTCGGAGTCAATGAAAATTTCGCTGTCCTTGTCTTTGCGCCTTTTTCTGCGCCTTGTTGGGATTGCAAACCAAACCAAGAAAACCAATATCGCAAGCTGACCTAGCTTTACGTATCCAAAATCAAGAGGCTGGGCTTGGCTCCCAGGTGTAATGTTTTCCACCTTCCACAGCTGACCAAAGTCTGTCACTCCAATTGATTCAAGTTCCCTAGTTGAATCAAGAGCAAGCTGAAGATTTCTATCAACTGGATTCACAAGAATATATCCAATGCCAAACTTTTCAAGAGTTGGAAAAATCTCTGCTCCGTTAGCCGAGGCTAAGTTGGCAACCAATTGGCCGAGCTCTTGATAGTCCGGATTAACGGCTGGGTTTGTAGTACTGGAGATTTTGTAACCGCTCGAGATGTGATTGAGCTTTACTCCGTCTCCGGTGAAAACTTGCGCAACTAGACCACCCTCGGCTGTGGATTCGAGCTTTAGGGTTCGCCAGTAACTATCGGCCATAACGTCGGCTTGAATAATTGAAGGAACTACTCGACCATCCGAGTAAGAAACGTCAGGCGGATTAGTAACCATTTGGAAAGCTGCGGGTAGCAAACCCAAAAGCGCTACCGTCGCCAGCGAGCTAGTTCGAAGCACCAAAGAAGTGTCGGCAAGATGTGCCAACAGTAGAGCTAGCGCGAGACCAAATAAACCAAGAAGAGCGGTTACATCGATTCCGATTCTTGAGCCATTGCCTAAATCAAAATCAATGCCAACTACTACCCAACTGGTAGCCAAAGCCAGCAGCGCAATTGCCCAAAGCGGCAAGGTGTTTGCAAGCTTCGGGGCTAGCAGAGCTAGCAACGCAAAGACCAGCACTGGGACCGTTATGAATAATCCCCAGCTGAGTGAATCAAACCCGAAGCCAAAAAAGGCAAGTTTCCAGTTAGCTTCCAAGCCATCCGAGACACTTAGGCCAGGATCAAGCAGCAAACTAATCCAGTTGCCAGAAACTGCTCGTTCAATCACCAGAGGCAGGAACCAAGCCCAAGCGAGCAAGGTTGAGGCCACGAGGGGCACGATCTTGGTTGGTCGCAATACTGCGGTTATTACCACCATGGCTAGTAATACAACCCCGAGCACTGGAGAGCTCGCTGCGATCAAGGCCAGCAAAATTGCCGCCGTCCCCACGTGAGTTCTTGGGAATCTTGTGGAGTCCTTCTGTCCGATTCTTGCAACTCGAGCAAGTGAATAAAGCAGCCAAGGTAGCAGTGCAATTGCTAACACCTGAGAAAACTTAGCTTGCGATAAAGCTCCGGTGAGCGCCGGCCATAGCGCAAAGCTTAATGAAGCAACAATTCGAACTATGTTCTTGGACGAGACCAATTCCGAAAGTTTAAATGCTCCAACAAAAGCAATTGGTGTTGCCAGGAACATAAATAATGTGAGGGCTAGAGGGGGAAGGAAAAACAGTGGAGCACTTAGCAAGCTAAGCGCCCAAACCAAAGGGTCTGCTGCTCCAACAAAACCTAAGCCGATGTAGTGCGAGGTTGAACCAGCCTGGCCGAATATTTCTAACCAGTTTGAAGAGACTGGAAGAACACCTGGACCGGAAACCGATACATTTGTGGGAACCCAAGGGAGGTTTAGCACAACTAATCCAAGAGCCCACCAGATTGCACCCGAAGCCACTAATCCCGAATTTGGTGCAACCTGAAGTTGTTCGGTTTCGCCCATTTCGTGAGAGGTAAGTAATCTCTTGGAGTCTTCTTCATCTCTGGCTTTTTTATTATCGTTTCTAACTTCCTGCGTTGTGGCACGAAGTCCAGACAGGCTTCCAAGTTTTGCTGAAGTGGTTTGGCGAATCTTTGATCTTGATAGCAAGACGTTTTTCAGGCCTAGGAAAACCAAAAAGGAAGCTGTGATCTCAGGGGTTATTGCATAGGCTCGTGACCTGAGCACAAGTAGCAGTGAATTCACCACTGCCGCGGGAAGAAGAAGTAGCCAGCCAAGGAAGAACAAAACTGGGTTCGCATAGCTCAAGGCCAGATGAAGCTCGGCTTGCTTAATTGCAGTTGCGGGGCTTGTGCCCAGCCAGCTAAGTGGGCGGGCACCCTGCATCGATAGCATCTTGTGGGAAACTCTGGCATTTGGTGCAACCGCGACTCTAAACCCTGAGAGCCTGGCGCGAATTGAAAAGTCGACATCGCTTGCGTATACCGGAGCATTTTTATCAAACCCTCCGAGGGACTTGTAAACCCCGGCGTTTACCAACGCTCCGGCGGTGCCAACTGCCATCACATCTTCAGCGTGGTCGTGCTGCCCTTGGTCAAATTCACCTCGGACCCGACTAAACAACCTCCCGGTTCGGGTCAAGGTCAAACCGAGTTGTTTGATTATCTTGGGGTTTTCCCAGTCGACTTGTTTTGGCCCCACAATTGCCAGTGACGGGCTTAGCTCAACCTCACGAAGTAGCTGCTCTAAGGCTCTTTGCTCTGGTGCACTGTCATCGTGGAGTATCCACAAATAACCCTCCGCCGACATGTGTTGCACGGCGGCGTCAATTGCCGCAGCAAATCTAGTTTTGGAATCAAGCTTTAGAACCTCAAAACCCAAGTTGGAAAGTGAAGATTTTTTTGATGTGTCAACAACCAATACTTTTGATGGTGCTATGGATTGGTTTTTTATATCAGCCAGAACTCGTTCTAGATACTGAGGTTGATCATGTGCTAAAACTATTGCGCAAGCATTGGCTGTCATGAAATAACTTTCAGCTCTATTTGCGAACTAGGCACGCTTTTTGAGTTTGCGTCTTTCTCTTTCTGAAAGCCCGCCCCAGATTCCAAATCTCTCGTCGTTAGCAAGTGCATACTCGAGGCACTGTGCCTTTACGTCACAACCGGTGCAAATTCTTTTTGCGTCTCTGGTGGATCCACCTTTTTCAGGAAAGAACGCCTCTGGGTCAGTCTGTGCACAAAGTGCATCTGCTTGCCAAGAAAGTGGGTCTTGTTCAAAGTCTGTGTAGGCACCTGCGACGCCTAGAAGTAGAGGGTCGATAAACCAGTTATCGGGAACCTTTCCACGATTTTCCATTTAGTGCTGTCCCCTTCGATTGGTTGCCAGGCGGTGGAATCTGGCAAATAGTTTCATCCGTGTAATTACATCGCTGTTATTGCCCTCTTGTCAAGTTGAATTCCACAGGTTTACTGGCCTGTCTAGGTCATTTGAGCCAAGTATCCTTGGAGCATGAGCGTTCTGGTCACTGGCGGTGCAGGCTATATAGGGTCCCATGTGGCCCGGTTGCTTACCGAGTCAGGCACCGAGGTAATAGTGGTCGATGACCTCTCTACCGGCAAAGAATCAAGGGTTTCGGGCTTAACAAGCTATCGAATTGACCTGGCTGAGCCCTCCGCGGTGGGAGCTGTTGAAGGGCTAATGTCCAAACACAAGGTTGACTCCGTGATCCATTTAGCCGCTCTAAAGCAGGTTGGAGCCTCGGTGGAAAACCCTGAGGAATATTTCAACAAGAACCTTGGCGGCCAGGCGAATCTCCTTCTAGCCATGAGAGGTGCCGGGGTCAAGAAACTAGTTTTCTCTTCGAGTGCAGCTGCCTACGGAGTTCCAGATGTTGACTTGGTTTCCGAAGACGAAACATCCTCCCCGATTAACCCTTACGGACAAACAAAGCTCATTGGCGAGTGGATGGCTGCTAATGCCGAAACGTCTTGGGGTCTTCGCCATGTTAATCTTCGATACTTCAACGTTGCAGGCGCAGGCTGGGACGACCTAGCTGACACTGAGGTTCTTAATCTGATTCCTATTGTTTTTGAAGCCCTCAGCAAAAACAACAAGCCAAAAGTTTATGGTGCTGACTACAACACCCCAGACGGCAGTTGCATTCGAGACTATGTCCACGTTCTAGATCTAGCGCAGGCTCACATTCAAGCGCTTGATTACCTGGAGAAAGATAATCGCGAGTTCAAAACCTTCAATGTTGGAACTGGAACTGGCTCAACTGTCTTGGAGGTTATCCACCAGATTCAAAAAACCACCGGAATTGATTTTGAGTATGAAGTTATTGCTAGAAGGGCTGGGGATCCGGCCAGATTGATTGCTGACTCATCAAGAATTGAAAAAACTATGGGTTGGAAAGCCAAGAACTCTTTAGTCGAAATAGTCGAAAGCGCCTGGAAGGCGCTTAGCTAGTCCCCCAAGATAACAAATGCCGTTCCACTGCCACTGAGGCTGAGCTTGTTAGCCGCTGAGGCAAAAACCACCTGGGACTTAGTTAACACTTCGCGCTCTTCTAAGCTGGTGCTAACAGCAACCTCACCGGCGGTGCAAACCACCATGGCGCTAGCTGGCAAGTCCAGATCCGCCAGCAGGTTCTTTCCAGAGACCTCAGCGCGATAGACCCGAAACTCTGGACAATCAACCGGATACTCAATCAACCCTTCGGCAAGTTTCCTAGGTCTTACCTTTGGTTCTGCTAGCTCTGTGAAATCAGCAAGCTTTAGAACCTGGGCAACGTCAATGTGCTTTGAAGTTAGGCCGCTTCGCAATACATTGTCCGAGGCAGCCATGACCTCAAGTCCAAGACCCGAGAGGTAGGCGTGGATGTTTCCTGCAGGAAGGTATATGGCCTCGCCGGGTTCTAAAGAAACCTCGTTTAGCATCAGAGCAACTAGCGCTCCGGTGTCATTAGGGAATTGAATCAGCAATCTCTCAACAAGTGCCCTGGACTTGTTGGCAATTGAGTCTGGTTGATAAGAGTCAACAGATTCGGTGAAACGTTTGGCAAGCTCGGTATTTGAAATTAGAGCCTGGAAAATCTCCTCTAGAGATCCGCCTTTGGTAAGGCTTTTGGCAAGTACGGCAAACTCTGGTTCGGATTTTCCAAACTCGGTGAAGACCAGAAGTAGATCAGCCTTAGGGCGAAAACCACAAAGGGCTTCGAAGGAGGTTAGGGCAATAAGTGCCTCGGGTTTGTGTGAAGAGTCTTTGTAGTTTCTCTTTGGATCATCTAGGGCTATCCCCTGAGCTTGCTCAAAGTGAAAGCCATCTTTAGCCTGCTGAGCGTTTGGATGGACCTGAATGGATAGCGCACGCTCGGCCGACAGGAACTTCACCAAAAAGTTAAGTTTCTTGCCAAGACTTTCTGACAGGGATTTCTGTTCCCCTATGCTCTGGCTTTCACCAAGCGGGTGCGTACCAAACCAGATTTCAGCAATTGGTTTACTTGGTTTTTCTAGCCCGAAGAAATTTGGAACTAAGTCCTTGGAGCCCCAGTTATAGTTTTTGGTGACACCAGAAATTCGACTAAGCATCAATTAGATCCTGTTCCATAAAGCCAAGGTACCTTCTCTGGATCAAGCCAGACCTAAACCAGTTTCTAGGCGAGCCTTAGAACCTGTCCGACCTTGAGCATGTTGGCATTGGTTATCCCGTTAAGGGCCATTAAATTCCTGGTCGTGGTGCCAAAACGAGCGGCAATGCCGCTCAAGGTGTCACGAGCCACAACTGTGTAAGTGGTGCTTGGCGTTGTTGTGGAAGCTGGGGCTGCGGGAGCGGCGGCGGTTGGGGTTCCCACAACCGTAAGGATCTGCCCGATTCGAATTGAGTTCGCGTTTGTTAACCCGTTCAGGCTCATCAAGTTCCTGGTAGTGGTGCCAAACCTAGCGGCAATGCCGCTCAGAGTGTCCCTGGCAACGACTTTGTAGGTTGTTGTTCCGCTAGCATTTGGGGCCGGTGCTGCTGGAGCTGGAGTCGTGGGTGCCGGTGCTGCTGGCGCAGGTGCCACTGGCGCAGCGGCACCAACAATTGTTAGTACCTGGCCAATTCTTATGCGATTAGCGTTAGTGATTCCATTGAGTGACATCAAGTTTCTAGAAGTCGTCCCAAAGCGTGATGCGATACCGCTCAGAGTGTCACGAGCCACAACAGTGTAAGTGGTTGGCGCAGCGGTAGCCGTCGGTGCCGGAGCTGCTGGAGCTGAAGGTGCGGGCGCAGCTGGAGCGGCGTCACCAGAAAGCTTTATAACCTGGCCAACGCGAATCAAGTTGGCGTTTGTGATCCCGTTGATGGTCATCAGGTTTCTAGAAGTGGTTCCAAAGCGTGATGCAATTCCACTTAGTGAGTCACCACTAGCAACTGTGTAGGTAGAAACTGGAGCGGGCGCTGCCGGGGCTGCTGGCGCAGGTGTTGGAGCAGGAGTTGAAGGAGCCGACGGAGAAGCTTCTGGAGCAGGAGTTGAAGGAGCCGCTACATCGCGCAGATTGCCATTTTCCAAAACAAATCTTCCAACCAAAGCAGACATCGCCTCGCCAGCAACGAGCGCGCTGACTTGAGAACCAGTCATTGTTATTGCGTTTGCACAGTTCAAACCCCATGCTGCGACTTCGTCACAGTTTGCAAAAGGTAGGCGTGAGCTGTTGTGGATAAAGAAGTAACTACCGTCAACAGCGTTTCTTCCAAGCGCATTCATGTCGCCGATGGTGGTGAAACGATCAAGGTGGGCATTTGGCACTGTTGCAAGTGGTCCAAGGGGCGCCAAAGAGGTTAGTAACTCGGGAGACGGAATTCGGTATTTGGTCTCGTCAACAATCATGAACACATCAGGGCCATCGCCCTTGATGAGGAAGCTACCGCCAATAGTGGATCCGAACCAGTCGGTGTAATCGCGGAAGAAGTTTCGGTTTCCGTACGCGCTACAAACATCTCCCACACCGTAAAGGTTTCCCAAGGCAGTTTGGTTTGGAACATAAGGGGTGTAGTAGTACAAGGCTGCGGTTGCTCTGTTTTCTAGAACGAAGGACTGTGCTCCACAACCAGGGTTATTTGCCTGGTAAGGACGGCTAATTGTTGCTCCGGGTCTTAGCCAGGTGAATGAACCAGCTGGGTTGCTGTACCAATTCAATTGACCAGCACCTTTGTAGAGCTGCCAAAAGAATCCTGCAGAAGCTGCGCTACAACCCGAAGGAGTATCCGGACAGTCCATTCCAAGAGCGAATTCATATGCGCGAGGACTTGGGTTAGTTGAGGTTACTAGTCCCTGCTCTTTTTGCAACTTCACAAGAAGAACCTTTGCGCTGATGCCACAAGCAATGGAAACGTCATAAATAAGTTCAGCTGCGCTGATGTTGGTCTTTGCTGGTAATGATGCACATCTTCCAGCGACACCTGCAACTTCAGGTGTGCTCAGTCGATAGTCTTTCAAGCAGCCTGGTCTTGTTGGGTCTGCTCTACAAACCGCAACTTTTCCATTTAAGAATCTTTGGATGTCCGCGGCGGACATTGTTCCTGGAGCATAAAAAGCACTGTCGCTAATAATCTGTCCCGGGTTAAACCATGCGGCATTAGCAGCTTCCGCCGGAGTGCTTTCGCTCTCGAGCGCAACAACTCCAACTGCCGACATCGCGGCAATCAACAACATCGACCAGAATTTTCCAATTGCCTTAGTCATTAGGGAATAGTCACCTCAAATTTTTCAGATTCACCAAAGTGATTTGCGGACTCGTATTTAACAGTTAGCTCAAGAGCACCCTTCGGTACCGCTGAGAAATCTACGTTGAATGGAAAGCACTGGGTTGAAGTTACGTTGCGCTCTGCCTTAACGGTTACAACGGCTGTGGCAGTAGCTCCGTTGTAGTAACTAAGAGTGCAAGTTCCGCCATCCTCGGCAAAATTCATAACCTCTGCAACCACGTTCAATACGCCAGCCGACGTGTCTGTGTAGAGAATCTGCAATTGGGCAACTGCCATGGTTGGAGAAACAGAAGGTGAAGGCGATGGCGAGGCGGATTGCTCGGTGCTGGTTTCTTCAGCCGGGGCTTCGCTCGACGAAACAGAGGGTTCGATAAGGTCCTCTTGGCTCCCAGAGTTTGGGTAAAAGAGGGTGCAGCCGGTGAGCACTAGGGCTGTAGCTAGGCCAAGCGCGACAATAAAGGCTTTTTTCATAACGCACTCCTCACGTACCTTCAAGCCTAGGTTGAACTTTCTAAAATGGCAATGCAAAACGCAAGGGTTCCAATTTTGGCGAGAAACAGCTGTGCTTTAGATTCTCAAAAAATCCCCAGAATTTAGCTGGTTGTAAAGGATAAATCCGGTAATTCAAGAAAGAAACATGCCGCTCTCAGGAAGTTGACAGCTAAAAATCAACCAAATTCTTATCGAAAACGTGCTGTATAAAAAGTTGCTCTAGCTATTTCTAATTTGATTCTGCAGCTGAGTATTTTTCTCTGCAACTAGATCTGAAAGAGATACGCCGTAGTCAACTAACTTTTGTTCCAATTGCTTATCTCCGGTTGACAAGATTCTCGCAGCAAGTATTCCAGCGTTTTTTGCGCCACCGATAGAAACTGTGGCAACCGGAATGCCGGCGGGCATTTGAACTATCGAGAGCAAAGAATCCATGCCATCAAGTTTTCCGAGTGGAACGGGAACACCAACAACAGGAAGAGTGGTTACAGAAGCAAGCATTCCAGGAAGGTGAGCGGCGCCTCCGGCGCCAGCAATGATTACCTTTATGCCTCGCGAAGCAGCATTTTTTCCCCACTCAATCATTCGTTCTGGAGTGCGGTGCGCTGAAAGAACTTCAACTTCATACTCGATTCCAAAATCCTTTAACGCCTGAGCGGCATCAGACATGACAGACCAGTCTGAATCAGAACCCATCACAACTGCTACTAGTGGATTTGAAATTGGAAACCCTCTCTATTCATTGAATAGTGAAATATTACTTGTTTAGTTGGCTCCTGGCAGCTTCGGCTGTCTTTAAACAAGCCTCAAGGTTGTCGCCAACGACGGTTATGTGCCCGAGCTTTCTGCCTAGTCGCGGAGACTTTCCGTAGGCGTGAACCTGTATTTCTGGGAAATTGGACATCACTTGTGGGTAGTTATCCATAAAGTTCTTCGAGTCAGAGACCCCAAGAAGGTTTACCATGACTGCCACTGGCTGTATTGAATCCGTTTTACCAAGAGGAAGATTCGAAACAGCTCTGAGATGTTGTTCGAATTGTGAGGTGACTGAACCTTCAATGGTGAAGTGACCGGAGTTGTGTGGTCGCATGGCTAGTTCATTCACAAGCAGTTCCCCTGCTTCAGTTTCAAACATTTCCACTGCCAAATTTCCGGTGACCCCAAGGGATTCTGAAATCAACTTGGCGATCTGGACAGCTTTTGCGGAAAGTTCGGCCGTTGTGTTTGGCGCTGGCGATAGCACTTCGGAGCAGACTCCGTTTTGTTGTCTAGTTTCCACAACTGGCCAGCTTGCGAATTCACCATTTGGATTTCTAGCACTGAGCTGAGCAAGTTCTCTTTTGAATTGAACTTTCTGCTCAACCAGTAACTGCCCTCCGAGGGAAGAGATCATGGGTTCTGCTAGCCAATCTGAAACTTGTTCCGAAGAACTCACTACTCGAACGCCTTTACCGTCATATCCGCCGATGGGTGTCTTGACAATAACTTCTGGTCCGTGTTCTTTGATGAACTGATCCAACTGCGAGGCTGTGGACACGGCCTCCCAAACTGGATTTGGTGCGCCGATTTTTTCTAGCGCTCTGCGCATCACAAGTTTGTTTTGTGCGTGAGCTAGGGTTTTGGATGGGGGTTGGACCGAGATGCCCTGCTTTTCTAACTGCTCCAGGATTGAAATTGGTACGTGTTCGTGATCGAAGGTGATCACATCAACCGTCTTGGAAAAATTGGAAACTGTTTCAAGGTCAGTGAAGTCTCCAACGAGTGAAGTTGCGGCAGCTGCGGAGGATTTTTCGGTTTCGGCCAGAACCTTGAGCTCAATGCCTAAGTTGATAGCGGGGGCAATCATCATCCGGGCAAGTTGACCACCGCCAATTACTCCAACGCGGTAGCTAGTCAACGAAGTGATCCTTAAACTAAAGAGTTTTGCTTGCCTCGGCTTCGATGGTTGCGGCTAGCAGCTTGGTTCTAGAGTAGCCGCTGATAATAATCTCCTGGCCATCGACTTTGAGTAGCGAAATCACTCTGCCGCGAATCAGATTAGGCCGCTGCAACGCAATCGAAGAAAGCTCCGAAAGTTGGACCACCTTCCTACGTAATCCAAACAGACCTGAGCGATTAATGACCCTCTGATCTGTTACAACCAAAGACGAAGCCAGCCAATTTAGTAGCGGGAGTAGCCAAAACAAAGCGGCGAAAACTATCGCTGACCAAAAGACAATTTGATACAAATCGGCGGCAACTAGTTCCGAAAAATACATGAGTGAAAACAAGCTGGCGGCCAATACCAATGTCGGCACAAACAAATTTGCTGCCCTTGGGCGAAGTCGAACCAGTTTGGTTTCGGAATTTTGATCCATCATCTAATCTTCTCGCTTGGCGGTTCTTAGGTGCAGGACATCACCGGCAGATACCGAAAGTGTCTTGGTGGAAGTCAAAACTTGCACCCTGCCACCCTCGTCAATACTGATTGCCTCACCGACAGCGCAAGTCCCGTCTGGGAATGAAACCTCAACGAGCTCTCCGATGGTTGCGGATGATGCAATGATTCTTGCTCTCAAGCCACTAGCTACCGCGTCACCGCCAGCATCCAGAAGCTCGAGGTAAAGGGCCTTAAAACAACTAAGGGTTTGGGCCAGTAAACCATCTCGATCAATAGAGCCGGCCCCAGCTGCCAATAAAGAAGTAGCCAGGCTAGTGGGAAGCTCCTCAACTCTTTGATTCACGTTTATTCCAAAGCCAACCACTACAGCAGACAGATCTGAGTTGGCTTCCGCCAATACTCCGCTGATTTTTAGACCACCTACCAAAACATCATTTGGCCACTTGATTTTGGAATCAATACCCAATTCGGCGAGCGCGGTTCTGATTGCCTCGGCCATCATCAAACTAATCCAGCCGATAGCAGTTGGGTCTTTGAAGCTCGGTCGAAGCAAAACTGAAGCCATCACTGAACTGCCAGGATTCGCTTGCCACTTTCTATCCAGCCGGCCTCGGCCCGCAGTTTGATACTCCGTTATAAGGGTAAAAAACTCTGGATGGTTCTTCGAGTCCGCTAGAGCCATAAGATCATGGTTGGTTGATCCGGTTTCTGGCACCGCCAACAAGCCATTGGCGACTAGAGAAGTCTTGGGGTAGTCCATGGGTAAAGCCTAGGCCAGGGCTGGTTTGTAGGAATCCTAATCAATATGGAAATAATCTCTGCGTAAAGCTGCAATAACATCAACTTATACCTCCTATAAAGTTGGTCCGATACTGCCGAGAAAGCATATGGAGAGACATTGACTGAAAAGCGTTTAGAACCAGACCTTTCCACTACTGCCGGCAAAATCGAAGACCTCAGGCACCGCTACAACGAAGCAGTCCACGCCAATGGTCATGCCGCGGTAAAAAAGCAGCACGCCAAGGGGAAAAAGACAGCTCGCGAAAGAATCGACATCCTGTTGGACAAAGGCTCTTTTGTTGAAGTAGACGAGTTTGTTCGTCATCGCTCCAACGCGTTTGGCATGGATGTCAATCGCCCCTATGGCGACTCAGTAGTAACTGGATTTGGAACTATTCACGGCAGACAAGTTGCTGTTTACTCCCAGGACTTTACAGTATTTGGTGGATCGCTTGGTGAAGCTGCGGGAAACAAGATCATCAAGATTATGGATCTGGCTATCTCAACGGGGGTACCAATCATTGGCATTTTGGATTCTGGTGGAGCCAGAATCCAAGAGGGTGTGGTGGCTCTTGGCAAGTACGGAGAGATCTTTAGAAAAAACACCATGGCATCTGGAGTCATTCCTCAGATTTCGATCATCATGGGTCCTGCCGCCGGCGGCGCTGTTTACTCCCCCGCGTTGACCGACTTTGTGATCATGGTTGATAAAACCTCAAACATGTTTGTTACCGGCCCCGATGTTATTTTGACCGTAACCGGCGAAGAAGTTGGCATGGAGGAGCTAGGTGGTGCCAGGGCACACAACGAAACCTCCGGTGTGGCACACTACCTGGCTAACGACGAGGATGATGCTCTCGACTACGCGCGCAACATGCTTAGCTTTTTGCCACAAAACAACTTGGCAGAAACAGTTGTCTATGACTCCAACTCCGAGCTTGAAGTAACCGAGTTTGATAAGAAACTAAACACGCTGATTCCCGACTCACCAAACCAGCCCTATGACATGCGCACCGTAATAGAGCACCTGGTTGACGAGGCAAACTTTTTGGAAGTCCAGCCACTGTTCGCGCCAAACATCTTGATTGGCTTTGCCAGGGTAGATGGCAGAAGCGTCGGAATAATTGCCAACCAACCCTCGGCTATGGCAGGAACACTTAACATTGATGCCGGTGAAAAAGCTGCAAGATTTGTTCGCTTCTGCGATGCGTTTTCTATTCCGATTGTCACCCTGGTGGATGTTCCGGGATATCTTCCTGGCACCGATCAGGAGTGGGCCGGAGTTATTCGCCGCGGGGCAAAGCTGTTGTATGCCTACGCAGAAGCTACCGTTCCACTAGTCACTGTTATCACCCGCAAGGCCTACGGTGGTGCATACATCGTTATGGGATCAAAGCAACTTGGTGCTGACATCAACTTGGCTTGGCCAAGCGCTGAAATTGCAGTTATGGGTGGACAGGGAGCGGTGAACATTCTGTTCCGCGACAAGATCAAGGAAGCAGAAGCAGCGGGTAAAGACATAGCCAAAGTTCGTGCCGAGCTCGCTGCTGAATACACCTATAACGTTGCTTCACCGTTTTTGGCCGCTGAGCGAGGTGAGCTCGATGGAGTAATTGAACCAGCAGCCACCAGAATCTCAATCATCAAAGCGCTCCGAGCTCTGCGCACTAAGCGAGCATCGCTACCGCCTAAAAAGCACGGGAACATCCCGCTCTGATGCCAAACTCTCAAAACGAAGACCTAGCTACTGAGCTGGAAGTGATTTCTGGAAATCCAACTGCGAACGAGCTAGCAGCTGTGGTTGCCGTCTTGAGCGAAAACGCCAGCACTATAACCAAAGCCACGCAAGCCGAGCCCAATTGGGCAAGAGGGCCACAGATACTTCGAGGTGGCAACAACACCGGAGACTTGGAGTGGCGCTCCGATTTCAAGGGCGAGATTTAGTCCCCCAAAGTGGGGACGGCCCAAAAGGGGTATTTAGCTTTCCCTGGCTTGGACTTTAACTAGGTTAAGAGAAGAACCATTCGGTAGTAGCTATCAGGGGAAAGCTTGAATGGTTTGGGGGTTGAGACCCGGGCCTGTATACAGCTCGGGTTCTCCAATTTAAAGCTTCAAAAATACATCTGGTGTTGCGGCACCTGGTCTGGACGCAACAAAGGTCGCATTTATCTTTCCGCCGCGAGGTGAACGAATTGTTACTCTTCCACTTGAAATTTGATCAAGTTCAGCTGCGAACCTTTGGCGGATTTCTACTTTGTGATGCTCAGCCAACGATGAAAGCCCTCCTTCGTCCAAGACGACCACTTCAATCCCTCGCAGGCGAGCAGCCCTGATAGCTTGCTGCAAATTGGAATCGATAAGTTCTCGGCCTCTAATCCTGTCTCGTAACTGCGCCTCCAATAGTTTTGCTTCTTGTTTGGATTCTTCATCCAATGGACCAGCTGCAATTTTCTGCAGCAGCGGATACGAGACCCTTAAGGTCTCAGTGAGCCTTATTGATCTCTCCAATCGAGTTGCAGACTCAATAGCTGCCGCAGCTTCAATTTCGATTGATTTATCTAGGTAATTTCTTGTTTCGCGCTCAATGCTAGAAAAAGCGTAAGCCAGCACATTGGCTGCCACCACTAAACTCATGGCCCCAGCTAGCCCACTGTTGAAAAGTGCTCCAGTTCCTCCCCAAACCAAAACTTCTAGCGACAAAACTGAAGCACCAATCCAAGAAACTGCCTGTTGGCCCCTGATAGCAGTAACTGCTAATAGAGCACCTAGCCCGGATACGTACCAGCTTGTTTGAGAGTCCACGGTTGCCACCTCAATGGCTTCGTGGATTAGCTGCGGAACGATCACAACAACTAAGAGATTTATCCATGCCAAAAGAGCTGGCATCTCTCGGTTGACGTAGTAAAAAACTGAAATCAAAGCTACAACAACATAGATAACGATGGCCACCGAGGCAAAAATCCAATTGTCGTAACGATTAAATCCAATTAGGGCGCTAACGGGAGGGTTGAGAACCAGTAACGCACCGATAACTTGGACCAGTGGCAGCGGCAGCCTAAACACTCGGGCTCCACTCCAGTACCACGTCTGTACCTTTGCCAGGTTCGGATCTAATGAATACTCGACCGCCCACAGATTTCACCCGACCAATTATTGATAGCTGAATTCCTAGACGGTCCTTGGGGATCTTTGAGGGTCGAAACCCCTTGCCGGTGTCGCTGATAACAATCTTCAAACCTTTTCCCTGGCCCTGAAGCGAAACGCTTCTTTTTGCAGACCCACCTCCGTGTTTAGTTGAGTTATCTACCGCTTGAAGTGTGGCTTCGGTTAGTGCCTCTGAAACAAGTTGAGGAAGAAGTGAGTTGTTAGTTTGCTGAAGTGACACTTCAAAACTTGGATAAACGTCGCGAATTCGATTTCGAAGTGCCTCAAAAAAACTGACTTGCGTAATCGCAGAACCAATTTCGGTTGAAGCGTTATCGGAGTCCAACTTTCTGAGTGCTTCAGTAGCCGAATCTCTCGCAAGATGAATTTCTTTAGGTGTCTGGGCTTTGGATGCAATCAACAGAGTTGTTAGGACGCTGTCGTGAACCAGGGCGTCCAATCTTGATTGCTCTAGCTCCAGCGCCTGACTCTGGGCACTTTTAATGCCGCTGGCAATCAATTCTTCATTAGCAAAGTCTGTTTTAGCTGCTTGCCACCTAACAGCTGCGGCCATCACTGTGGCGATTGCAGCCAAAACAAACAAGTGCAATGAGTCCTGGATTGCCAAAAGTAGCTCGCCTGAACCTCCACTCGGTGAAACTCTCAAGGCTATCCAACCCAGGGAAACAACGACAATGTACACAACTCCAAGCCAAAATTGATAAGAGGTTCCTGCAGCAACTGCCGCTATTCCTAGTAGCCACCAAATCCATGGCTTGAAAGAATCTGGTAATTCAGTTGCTGCATCGTAGTGAAGTGGCCAAGTTACTAACAGCACAAGAGTTAAAACTGGAATAGCTCGAAACCAAAAGTTTGACGCTCGAAACCAAAAATGACTAATCAAGAATCCAGCAACTAAGGAAACTAGCAGCGCTACAGATACTGCAAACACCAAGGGGTTGAGATGCACCAGCTGACGAAAGCCATTTACCAAAGCTTCAGAAACTACAGCAACAAGCAAGAATGAATATATGCTTGCGATTAGCTGGTTAACTCGATTTACTGAATAGCTTTTTGTCGGAACGGGTCTTTTGAGGTCCAATTACAGGTTTCCTTCCTCAATCAAGCCATCCTCAATTGCCCGAAGTAACAGTTCGGTCTTATTCACAGCCGGTCTTCCGATAGTTGCGTACTTGTTGCGAACTCTATCTATGTGTTCCTTGGCGGTGCTGACCGTAATGTTAAGACTGTATGCCACTTGCTTCAAAGCTAGTCCGGAGGCGTAAAGCGAAAGCACTTCCTGCTCTCTTGGCGAGAGCTTGGCGCTGGTGAAATCTTGATCAGCATCAATGGCGGCAGTGGTTTGTAGATTGTTAACAAGCATCCCGGCTGCCACCATACGTATTGCCTCCACCAACTCACTCATGCTGTGAGACTTAGGAACAAGGGCCGCAGCACCGGCTTTGAGTGCGGCTCGAACAAGCTGGGCTTTGTCTGCGATGCTAAAGACTAGAACCGCAATGCCTTTATCAACCAGTTGCTTCACGTTTTCTTCAACTTTTGACCCATCCGCAAGCGAGAGATCTAGTACTGCAACATCAGGGGATTTGCCTGTTGTTGAGCTAAGAGCCTCTGCTACCGACTCGGTTGACGCAAGAAGCTTGAAATTGTTCTGCTCGCAAACTGTGGCCAGGGCCAGCCGAATTGCTTCGTGATCATCGATGATGATCACGCTCACTTCTTGATTTCCCGTAATTGAGGAAACGCTAGAAACTTTTGTCATTCCAGAACCAGACTAGCCACGGTTTCGAAATGGTGAGTGTGTGGAAAGAGGTCAAAAGCGCGAATAGCTTCAACCCTGTATCCAGAATTTGTAAATGTTTTTAGATCCCTGGCCAATGACACCGGGTCGCAAGCGACGTAGATGACTTTCTTTGGCTTTAGAAAAGAGAGCTGATCAACAACTTGTTTGCCAGCACCGGCTCTTGGTGGATCGAGAATCACAGTAGCTGTAGTTAGCTCTAGACCTTGCTTGATTTGCAGTTTCAAGAAGCCCTCCACCGGAGCAGCTACCGCTTTATGTTTGGCTAGATCCACCAGATTGGCAGAAGCATCGCTGGTTGCCACCTTTGACGACTCGACGGTTGTGATGTTTAGCTTTTTTCCAAACTTGCTCGCGAGCGCTCCAGAAAATAAACCCACACCTCCATAGAGATCTAAGTTATTCGCTTCGAGATCAAGGTCCTCAGAAAGTTCAACGATTTCGGAGGCGAGTAGTTCAGCAGCTCCCCTGTGCACTTGCCAGAAACCTCCGCTTGAGATTCTGAAACTTCTACCAAGAGCCCGCTCAGTGAGTCTCTTATCTCCCTTGATTTTCTTATCTATAAACCACTGAATTCCACCGGTTGATGCAGTTGAGACTTCAATGCGCTTCACATCTTGCCAATTCTTTAGGTGAACACCTAGTTCGTTTATTTCGGCTACCGCGAGAGGCAGTGACTTAACGGGAACAACAGTGTGCGATCTCTCTCTGTAAGGCCCCGCCACACCCTCTTCGGAAACGTGAAGTTGAATTCTGGTTCGATAGCCCAGCCCATTAGTCAGATCGTCACCTGGAACGGGCATGACTTGAATTCGCTGGTTGATTCCTGCCATTCGAGATAGCGACTCTTCCAGAACATCCGTTTTTAGCTGCCTCTGGAATTCCAGTGCTAGGTGTCCAAACTCAGCGCCGCCGGCGCCAAGTCGGTCGGCTTCTTTCCAGATGTGTGGCACTCGCTTGTCAGAGGCAGTTAGAACTTCAATTGTCTCTGCGCGGCAGAAAGATCCGCCTTTGTCTTCAAAAACTTTGGCGCGTACTTTTTCTCCTGGCGCGGTGTGAGAAACAAAGACCACTCGACCCTCGTGCCTGGCAACGAAAATACCGCCGTGGGCGACTTTTTCGATGTCCAGCTCAATTTCTCGGTCTTGCCAATTCTCAGTTTTGCTCATTCGACAAGTGTTCCACAGCTCCAAGTAGTCTTTATCCGTGACCCGATTAGTCCTAGCTTCGAGCTCCCCCGCTAGGTATTCCCTACTTAAGGCCGCAGGGATTGACCCTGTGGTAGTTACCCCAAACGCTGATGAGCAAGCACTTTCGGATCAGTTCAAAGCCGGTAATCCAAATCACTCCACAGCTCAGCTGGTTCAGTACCTTGCAGATGCCAAGGCTAAATCAGTAGTTGGCTTATCGGAGACTTTTGGAGCCTTGGTACTCGGAGGTGACTCGGCCCTTGAGTTCCAAGGTTCCACACTTGGTAAGCCGCACCTACCGGAGGTTGCTATCGAGCGCTGGAAGCAGCTTCGAGGAAACTATGGCGTGCTGCATAGCGGGCATTGCCTAATTGATAATCGAGACCCAGCTTCGGCAACTGTTGTTTCGAAAACCAGCTCGACCAAGGTTTATTTCGCCAACATCACTGATGCGGAAATTGAAGCGTACGTTGCAACGAGTGAGCCTTTGAAGGTTGCAGGAGCCTTCACTATCGATGGAATCGGTGGGGCGTTTATAGAACGTATCGAAGGTGATGCTCACACCGTGGTTGGCTTATCGCTTGGCGTTTTGAGAGCTCTAACCCGCGAACTTGGAGTTGAATACACCGGTCTTTGGCGCTAACCACAGGGTTTCAGGCGTTTGTTTGTAGCCAAGGGCCAATTTTGGGACATCAATAGCCAATAGGATTCTGTCTTATGAGCGGATTGATTAAAAAAGTACTCATCGCCAACCGTGGCGAGATCGCCGTTCGCATCGCCAGAGCTGCAAAGGACAGCGGAAGAGCATCCGTTGCAGTCTATGCAGATCAAGATCGCGACAGCTTACATGTTCGAGTATCCGATGAGGCCTACGCCCTGAACGGAACAACCTCCGCTGAAACATATTTAGTCATTGAAAAGCTTCTTTCAATTGCAAAAAGATCCAACTGTGATGCTGTTCACCCCGGATATGGTTTTTTGGCAGAAAATGCAGAATTTGCAAGGGCGGTTAGCAAAGCTGGTCTTATTTGGATTGGTCCAACCCCGGAGGCCATTGAGCGCCTTGGCGACAAAGTGTCAGCGAGGCATGTCGCCGAAAAAGTTGGCGCACCGCTAGCCCCTGGAACTTTGAACCCAGTTGAAAACGCCCAAGAGGTCCTCGATTTCGTTGCCAAGCACGGTTTACCGGTTGCTATCAAGGCAGCCTATGGCGGAGGTGGCCGAGGCATCAAAGTCGCCTATCAAGAGTCCGAAGTCGCGGAGCTATTTGAATCAGCCACCAGAGAAGCCATTGCTGCTTTTGGAAGGGGTGAGTGCTTTGTCGAGAAATATCTCGAAAAGCCTCGCCATGTTGAAACGCAGTGCCTCGCTGACAGCGCCGGTAATGTGGTTGTCGTTTCTACAAGGGACTGCTCTTTGCAGCGCAGGCACCAAAAGCTAGTTGAAGAAGCTCCCGCGCCATTTCTAACTGCCGAGCAAACCAAGAAGCTCTACGAATCCTCTAAGGCGATTCTTAAGGAAGTTGGTTACATCGGAGCTGGAACCTGCGAGTTCTTGGTAGCCCAAGACGGAACTATTTCTTTTCTTGAGGTAAATACCCGGCTGCAGGTAGAGCACCCGGTCTCCGAGGAAGTAACCGGGCTGGATCTAGTGCGGGAGCAATTCCGCATTGCCGAGGGCGGACTAATTGATTACCCGGACCCTGAGGTAGTGGGGCACAGTTTCGAATTTCGAATCAACGGCGAGGATCCAGGGCAAAACTTTATGCCGGCTCCTGGTTCAGTCCACGTGTTCAGAGCTCCTGGTGGTCCAGGGGTTCGAGTCGACAGCGGTGTTGAATCAGGCGATTCAATTTCTGGAAACTTTGACTCGATGATTGCAAAACTAATTGTTACCGGAAAAGACCGCACTCAGGCACTTGAGCGATCAAGGAGAGCGCTTGCCGAGTTGCAGGTTCTAGGTTTGCCTACAGTTATTCCTTTCCATCGCAAAATAGTTAATGACCCGGCTTTTATTGCAAGTGATGGAAAATTTGGTGTTTATACCCGTTGGATAGAAACCGAGTGGGTAAACGATTTAGAGCCATGGGGTGGTCAGGCGGATCCAATCGAGCAGCTTTCAAACTCTCGTAAGAGTGTGGTTGTTGAAGTTGACGGTAAGCGAATTGAAGTGAGCCTTCCTGCCAGAATGCTGCAAGGCGCTAGCGGTGGCGCAACCGGGGGCCGCGCACCTAAAAGAAAGATCTCTTCGCATCACGGATCAAGTGGTGCCGGCGACAAATTGATTAAGGCACCTATGCAATCAACGGTTGTTAAGCTAGCTGTAAGTGCCGGCGACAAAGTGGTTGAAGGTGAGCAGCTTCTGGTGCTTGAAGCCATGAAGATGGAGCAGTCAATATCTTCGCCACGCGCTGGTGTAATCAAAGCAGTGAAGATAGCTGTTGGTGAGACTGTCCCGTCTGGAACAGTTTTGATTGAGTTTGAGGACTAATCAAAGTTTGGGTTGTTGATGCCATCAATTTAGTGCCTCATTTGAACCCCGCCCTCGACAGCTAGACTGAAAACCATGACTAATCCACTAGAAATACCAAGCAATAGCCCCTTCGAAATTGCCAAGCAGGCTGCCGATCAAATTCGTGAAGCAACTGGAATCGAAACTCACGACATCGCACTGACCCTAGGCTCTGGCTGGGCAAAGGCAGCTGACCTAATCGGTGAAGAAGTTGCCAGCGTTCCCGCTAAGGATATCATTGGCTTTTCGGCTCCGGTTGTAGAGGGCCACGTGGCCTCGATTCGTTCAATCAAACTTCCTAGTGGAAAATATGCATTGGTTCTTGGAGCAAGAACTCATTTCTATGAAGGTCACGGCGTTCGAAGGGTGGTGCACGGGGTTAGAACTGCAGCTGCTACCGGTGCAAAGACAATGATTTTAACCAATGGCTGTGGCGGAATAAAAGACACTTGGAAGCCTGGCACACCAGTACTGATTAGCGATCACATCAACCTAACTGCTTCAAGCCCACTTGAAGGACCAACCTTTATTGACCTAACCGATCTTTACTCCAAGAGATTGCGCGAACTGGCAAGAACAGTTGATGCGAGCTTGGATGAGGGTGTTTACGCGCAGTTCACCGGACCGCATTATGAAACACCCGCTGAAGTTCAAATGGTCAAGCACATGGGTGGTCACCTGGTTGGTATGTCCACAGCTCTCGAAGCTATCGCAGCACGGCAAGCTGGAATGGAAATCCTGGGATTCTCACTAATGACCAACCTTGCAGCTGGAATTCAGAAGACTCCGCTATCTCACGCAGAAGTTCTTGAAGCCGGACGCGAAGCAGAGCCACGAATTAGCGCTTTGCTTGCAGCAATCATCAAAAAGATATGACCCAGCTAGAAACTCTGATTCAACAAGCACGCAGCTGGATTGATCAAGATCCCGATGCGGAAACTGTTGCCGAGCTCGAAAAGCTGATATCCGCTGCTGATGAAGCGGGCCTAGCGGACCGATTTGGCCAAAGAATTGGCTTTGGAACCGCGGGGCTTCGGGGTCTACTGGGAGCTGGCCCAAACCGCATGAACAGAGTTTTGGTGGCTCAGGCCGCAGCGGGAATCTCCAAGTACCTCAAGGAAAACTTCGATGACCCGAGCGTAGTTATCGGTTACGACGCAAGAAAAAACTCGGACGTCTTTGCCAAGGATTCCGCTCAGATATTTGCCGGATTTGGAATTAGGGCTTTCTTGTTTCCAGAACTTGCCGCGACCCCACTGGTTGCCTATGCGGTGAGAAACCTTGGAGCATCCGCGGGGGTGATGGTAACCGCTTCACATAATCCACCGGGTGATAACGGATACAAGGTTTACGACTACAGCGGATCACAGATTATCTCGCCGATGGATGCGGAAATAGCAAAACACATCGACGATTTTGCCAAGTCAGGCTCGGTTGCAACCCTTGCTCGTTCTGATTCATTCGAGCAGGTGCCAACAAGTGTTAGATCTGGATACTTGCAGTCCGTGAGTGGTCTGTTAAATAAGCACTCAACAAGGAAAGACATCAAGATTGTTTATTCAGCAATGCATGGTGTTGGCGCTAGCTTTATCCAAGAGATATTCAAGCTTTCAGGTTTAGCCGAGCCAGCACAGGTACTTTCGCAGCAACAGCCAGACGGTAAGTTCCCAACTGTTGTGTTCCCCAATCCAGAAGAACCAGGTGCCATGGACGAGTCCATGGCCACCGCTGAAAGTCACAAAGCTGACCTAGTTCTGGTCAACGATCCTGACGCCGACCGTTTGGCAGTTGCCTTTAAAAGAACTGACGGTATCTACCAGCAGCTAACTGGAGATCAGCTCGGTTTGATACTTGGCGAAGAAATGGCCGCCAGGGCTTCTCGTGAAGGCAGAACTGGCTCACTAGCCTGCTCAATTGTCTCTAGCTCCGCGTTAGGAAAAGTTGCCGAGCATTACGGTTTTGGTTTCGAGCAGACGCTCACTGGATTCAAATGGGTAAGCCGAGTTCCGAACCTAATTTTTGGTTATGAAGAAGCGCTTGGGTACTGTGTGGACTGGGGTCAGGTTAGAGACAAAGACGGACTATCAGCAGCGCTGATTGTTGCCGACATAGCTTCCGCCCTGGCCAATCAGGGCTACACCCTTGGAGACCAGCTGGACAAACTAATGCAGCGCTATGGCTACTTCTCCACCGGACAGATATCCATTCGAGTTACGGACTTGACTGTGATTTCTAGCCTGATGAAAAAACTTCGAACCAATCCCCCTGCACAAATAGCTAGCGTCGATGCAGTTTTCGAGGACATGAGCCAGGGCTCTGGTTTGCTACCTGCAACAGATGCGGTCAGGTTCAAGCTAAATGATGGAAGAACTGTGATTGTCAGACCTTCGGGTACAGAGCCCAAGCTCAAGTGCTACTTGCAGGCAGTTTCGGATAGCGAAGCACATTCCAAAGAGCTACTTGCTGAACTAGAAGCCGCCATGCGACAAGTTTTGAACTAACCCTTTGGGTTAGCTCTAAATTCTTTTACGCTCTGTGGGATTGGAAGATTTTTCGATTCATCGTCAGATGCTATTGGCTCGCCAGCAACTAGATGTAGTGGAATCACGCCTGACCAAACGCCTGTACCAGACCCTTCGTCGTCGTGAGGCATTCCTGTTCTAATCTTGACCGATGCCTCCGCAAGGGAAATCGAAAGAAGTGTCGTAGCGGCCAATTCCTTGTTAGTTGATTTTCTAACCTCAAGGGTTCTACCCGGCACTAGTCCGTCGCTGACTTTTTCAAGAAGTTCATTCTTGTTATCTCCAGTGATTTCTTCTGCTGTTCCGAGAATCACAACTGAGCGATAGTTCATGCTCGAATCAAAAGTTGTTCGAGCAAGAACCAGACCATCGAGTTTTGTTACGGTGATGCAAGACGGTGCGCCTTTAGCCAGTTCGCGCATAAACCTGGCTCCAGAGGAGCCGTGAATAAGAATTCGGTCACCTTCACGTACGAACGCGTATGGCAATACAAAGGGTTGTCCGCTTTCCACGTAACCGATATGGCACAAGATAGTCGAATCCAAAATCTCATACATCGCATCGCGATCAGAAACTGAGCGCTGCTTGAGACGGTTAATCTCAGTTCTTGCGCTTTCGCCAGGATTAGGAAGTGACATCCAAAAAGCCTATACCTCTAGTGCATTGCCAAAAAAGTACCGCTAAGCTCTAGCGAAACCTTCGCTAATCATGTCAATAAGTTCTTCTCGGTCATCAAGGGCTTGGAATGAAGCCTCCGCAGCATTTAGCTGGAACTGCTCCAGATCAGCGAGTGAATAGCCAAAAGTACTCATTAGAAGCTCTAGCTCTCGAGTGAGTGTGGTTCTAGACATAAGGCGGTTGTCAGTGTTGACCGTGACCTTGAAGCCAAGTTCATACAAGATATCAAATGGGTGATCCGCAAGAGTCTCACCAAGCATGGAGATAGCTCCAGTTTGCAAGTTTGACGATGGCGAAAGCTCTAAAGCAATTCCTCGATCGTGCACCCACTCGGCTACCTCACCAAGCACAACTACATCGGTGTCACCCTCGGCGCGAGAGAACATCACGTCCTCAATCAACCTGACACCGTGACCTAGTCGAAGTGCCCTTCCGGAAACAATCGCATCCCTGATGCTCTCAACTCCATCGCCTTCTCCAGCGTGAACTGTGATTGGAAATAGTTGCTCCGCAAGATACTCGAAAGCTGCTTTGTGATTTACCGGAAGGAATCCTTTTTCAGGTCCTGCAATGTCGAAGCCAACAACGCCGTTTTCGCGATGGCGAACAGCTAGCTCCGCAATTTCCATACCGCGATTGTTTTGACGCATTGCGGTAACCAATTGTCCGGTTCTGATGAATCCTCCGGCTGCTTCAACTTCCGACATTCCCTGCTCAAGACCATCTTGGACGGCCTCAACTGTCTCATCCAGAGTGAGGCCCTTGGATAAGTGCTGCTCTGGAGCCCAGCGAACTTCACCGTAAATCACACCGTCGTCATGTAAATCAAGAACAAACTCTTTTGCCACACGGGATAGACCCTCGGCGGTCTGCATAACAGCGGTGGTGTGATCAAAAGTTTCTAGGTAGCGCTCGAGAGACCCCGAGTCAGCGGATTCAAAGAACCAGTTGCCTAGTTCGGTTGCATCCGTTGCTGGGAGTTTGTGGCCAATCTTGTCTGCCAAATCAATGATGGTCTGTGGTCTTAGCCCGCCATCTAGATGATCATGTAAAGAGATTTTAGGCAGTGCCTTGATGTTTGTGGCCATTATGGTTTTTCCTTGTCAAAGCAACTAGTTTGAAATTCGATCAAGTATTAGCTTTCGCGTCACTTGAGCTTGAGCCTCAATTTTATAAGCTTTCGCGATTGTCTCGTTTGCACGGGCAAAGCGGCCTGGTTCGTCGGTATGCAAGGTGTATAGCGGAGCGCCCTTTTTGACTGTGTCGCCAAGTTGAGCGTGCAAGGTAACCCCTGCTCCAAACTGCACTGGGTCTTCCTTTCTGGCCCTTCCGGCACCAAGCCTCCAGGAAGCAAGACCAACTGCTAGCGCATCTAGTTCTGAAATCACACCATCGGATTCAGCCATCACGGTTTGGGTTTCCTTAGCTACCGGCAACTTGGCGTCTGGATCTCCGCCTTGTGCACTGATCATCGCGCGCCATTTATCCATCGCGCGACCATCCTTCAACGCAGCCGCAACATCAACGTCTTTTACTCCTGCAAGACTAAGCATTTCGGTAGCTAGAGCAACTGTAATTTCGATAACATCGGATGGCCCCCCGCCAGCCAGCACATCAACTGATTCCTCCACCTCAAGTGCATTGCCTACCTTTAGGCCAAGTGGTGTCGACATGTCAGTTAACAGCGCGGAGGTGTTCACGCCAGCATCTTTTCCAAGTTGAACCAAAACTTCAGCAAGCTGCCTTGCTCTTGCAAAGTCCTTCATAAATGCGCCGGAACCCACCTTGACGTCCAAAACAAGGGATCCGGTTCCCTCAGCAATTTTTTTACTCATGATTGAAGAAGCGATCAGCGGAATTGCCTCCACAGTTCCGGTCACATCACGCAGCGCGTAAAGCTTCTTATCTGCAGGAGCTAAGCCTGATCCAGCGGCGCATATGACCGCGCCTACCTCGGCTAGCTGTTTGGTCATTTCCTGATTGGATAGGTTTGCTCTCCAGCCAGGAATTGATTCGAGTTTGTCTAGAGTGCCACCGGTGTGTCCTAATCCTCGACCGGATAGTTGCGGAACAGCAACGCCAAAAACTGCAACTAGTGGTGCCAGTGGCAATGTGATCTTGTCACCAACTCCTCCGGTTGAGTGCTTATCGGTGGTTGGAACACCAAGAGATTCGAAGTTGAGTCTTTCACCAGATGCAATCATGGCCATCGTGAGATCTTTGATCTCTCGACCATTCATGCCATTTAGCAAAATGGCCATCGCCATCGCTGACATTTGCTCGTCCGCTACGACGCCTGCGGTGTAGTTCTCAATCAGCCAATCGATAGCTTCTGTAGAAAGTTCCTGCTTCTCACGTTTAGCAATAATCAGGTCAACGGCATCAAAAGTGCTCAAGCTCTAGCATCCAGATCTCTAGGACCAAAGGCGTCTGGAATAACCTCATCGATGGTTTTGATGCCTGAAACAGTTTCTAGCAACATCCCAGGTGCCGAGTGTTCGTAAAGTAACTGACGGCATCTGCCACACGGCATCAAAATGTTGTTGTGCTTGTCGACGCAGTAAAAAGCAACTAGCCTACCCCCGCCGGTTCTAAACAGGTCGCTGACCATGGAGCACTCTGCACACAAGGTAACACCATATGAAGCGTTCTCGATGTTGCAGCCCGAAACTATTCGACCGTCTTCTGTTAATGCTGCAACGCCAACAGGGAACTTCGAGTACGGAACGTACGCTTTTTGCATTGCTGCAATAGCCTCGGTGCGAAGTAGCTCCCAATCGATTTGCATCTTCTAACCCTTCACATACGGAATACCGTCAGCGGCGGGTGGTCTAGATCGACCGACGAATCCAACCACGGCAATTATTGTCACAAGATACGGGACCATGGTGATGAAGTTAGTCGGAATTCCTGGGCTAACTTGGTTAGCCCAGATTCTCAAAATTATAGAGAAGCCAAATAGGAGCGCTGCTGCCGTGGCATATCCTGGATGCCAGCGTCCCAAGATAACAACGGCCAAAGCGATAAATCCTAATCCGCCGGACATTTCACGCCCGAATGATCCTGAGCTACCAACGGTTAGTGCTGCCCCTCCAAGACCGGCCAAAAGCCCGCCAAGTGTTACCCACCAGAATCTAGTGCGAGAGACGTTGATGCCAACTGTGTCTGCAGCTAAAGGGTTCTCTCCAACGGCTCTGGCACGCAGACCTAATTTGGTTTTGAAAAGCACAAACCACAAAACGATCACAATTCCAATCGCAAGAAAAACAGTGATTCTGTTTTGAAATAGCACCGGCCCAATGATTGGAATATCTCCCAGAAACGGAACGTGAATAATCGGAAGAGTTCCTGGGCTGTTGGTCGCGGACTCATCCTCGGTTACCCACTGCTGATAAAGGAAGTTAGTTATTCCAATCGCCAGAACGTTTAGAACCACACCAACGATGATTTGCTGAGCCAAAAAGCGCACTGCAAATACTGCCAGCACTGCTGAAAATAGAGCTGCGGTAACCATGGCGGAGACAATACCGATGATTTGATTTCCAGTAAGAGTGCTGACCACGGATGCAACAAAAGCACCAGTTAGCAGCTGACCCTCAATTGCAATGTTTACAACTCCAACTCGCTCGCTCATTACTCCGGCCATTGCACCAAGAATGATTGGCACTGCCAAGACCAAGGCTGAACCCAATATGAAAGCCACTGGAACCACAGAGCCTGCTGCCAGCCAACCTAAAAGAGCCACCAGTGCAATAGCGCCATAAACCATTGAGAACCAGATCGATGCTCGTATGTTTCTACTAACCTGCCATGCCACATAACCAGTAATAGCAAGCAAGATTATTCCAGCCGCAGTTCCCAAAAGGCTGGAAGGAATATCCAAGTAAGGCAGCTGGATCGCTTCCCTGACTCCAGTTAGTTCGAATGAAACAATTTCAGATTTACCGAGAATTCCGAAGAAAATCAAAATCACTGCGGCTATGGAGCCCATAACAGTTGGTGTCTTCCAGGACTCTCGAACCTCCTTTTTAGTTTCAGTGGCCATTATTTCCCTCCTCGACTAAAAAACTTCGCCTTTAGGGCACTTAGCATCGTTGTAGTCTGCGGAGGCGGAAGACGGAAGATTGCCCTAATCAAAGGTGGGGCAGCTATGAACAAAACAATTGCGCCCTGGACAATGCCGAGCACGTCAGGAGAAATTCCTTCAATCTGAATAGCCGATGATCCAGCCTTGAAGGCACCGAATAATAACCCGGCCAGTAACACACCCGAAGCCGTTGATCCACCAAGAAGCGCAACAGTTATGGCATCAAAACCAATACCTGCATGGGTGGTTGGTGTGACTCCACCGGTTGAAGATAAAGCTTGATTAGCGGCGGCTATTCCAACAAACGCGGCCGATAGACCCAGAGCAAGAATATAGGTTCCCTCGACGTTAATGCCTGCGGTTTTTGCAGCCGATGCATTAAAGCCAACTGCTCGGAGCCTAAATCCAATAGTTGATCTCTCCATCAGCCACCAGTAGACAACCACTGCCACAATGGACAAGACAAATCCTAGGTTGAGAGCAAAATTTTCACCGAGTAGTCCTGGAAGTTTTGCCGTCTCGAAAGCTGGATCAGACTTGGTGTGTCCACCAGCTGTAGCTCCTTGCAACAAGTTGTTATCCAAAAGCAAAAAGTTAAAGAAGCTAATTATTACGTAATTCAACATAATCGTGGTGATTACTTCATTAGCACCAGTTCGTGCCCGAAGAAAACCAACAAACGCTCCCACTATCGCGGAACCAACTATTGCTGCCACAATCGCGACCACAAAGTGTATGACTGGAGGAAGCTCTATTCGAGTCGCGACAAAGGTTGCCCAGATAAGACCAGAAACTAGTTGGCCGGTTCCACCAATGTTGAATAGACCGACTCGGAAACCAAGGCCAATACCAAGTCCAGCTGCAATGAGCGGACCTGCGAGCCTTAGAGTTTCGGTCAGCGGTCTAATTGCACCTTCAAAGGTTGCAGCGCTGGAGTTATAAATTGAACCCTTAAACAACGCCCCGTAACCTGCGCCAACAACATCTCCCGCTGCACGCAAGCTAGCTAATGGGTCTGCGAAGAAATAACCCACGCTCTGGAGAAATTCTTTGTTAGAAATAATCATGAAAAACGCACCAACTGCGAATCCCAGAATCACAGACATTACTGTTCGTGTTATTCCACCGGAGAGAATTTCCTTCAGTGCTGCATTCCAGTTGATTGGTTCTTTTCTTGTAGTCTCGCTCATGCCGCTACACCTGCCATCATCTGGCCAAGCTTTGCTCTATCAGTTCTGGCATCAACAATTCCAACAATTTTTCCTCGATACATCACGGCAATTCGATCGGCGAGTGCCAAAACTTCATCCAGTTCCGTAGAGATAAGAAGTACTGCTTTGCCGCTGTTTCTTTCTTCAACCAGACGTTCGTGAATGAACTCCACAGAACCAACATCCACTCCACGAGTTGGCTGAGAAACAACTAACAACTCCACTTCCCGAGATAGCTCCCTGGCCAAAACAACCTTTTGCTGGTTACCTCCGGAAAGTTTTCCGGCAGCGCTTTGTGCGGATGTTGTCCTAACGTCAAATTCTTTGACCAGTTCATCGGCTATTTTGTTTCTGGTGGCAAAGGCAATTCCCAACCCCTTGGCAAATGGCTTTGTGAAAGAGCCATTTAGCATAAGGTTTTCAGCTATAGAAAACTCTGAAATGAGTCCGTTTTTTTGCCGATCTTCTGGGACGTAGCCGACACCATTTTCAAGAATTGTTCTAACCGACTTTCCTCGAACGCTTGATCCTGAAATTGAAATATCTCCGGCGGAAGAGTGCAGACCTCGAAGGCCCAATATTGCCTCGGCCAGTTCTGTTTGACCGTTTCCCTGGACGCCCGCGATAGCGAGTATCTCGCCAGCCCTGACTTCAAAACTTACGTGATCAACCGCCCGCTGTTGACGATCATCCAGAACTGAGAGGTCTTGAACATTCAGCACCACTTTTCCAGGGGCGGCAGACTTCTTTTCGACAGTAAGTTCAACATCGCGCCCCACCATCATGCTGGCAAGATCTTTTGTCTCAGCGCTAGGTTTGGCCTCTCCAACAACCCGACCCTGTCGAATAACTGTTATCTTGTCAGCCACCGCTTTTACTTCTCGCAGTTTGTGAGTGATGAAGACTATAGAAGTTCCCGATTTGGCTAGGCCGCGCATGATTTCCATAAGTTCGTCAGTTTCCTGGGGGGTCAAAACTGCTGTCGGCTCGTCAAGCACTAGTACTTTGGCATCGCGAGCCAAAGACTTAATGATCTCGACTCTCTGCTGAACACCTACGGGCAAATCCTCAACCAAAGCGTCGGGGTCAACATCAAATCCAAATCGATCAGAAATCTTTTTTACGAGTGCTCTTGCGGCATCAAGGTCCAAGACGCCAAGCTTGTTGGTTGGCTCATGACCTAGCGCAACATTTTCAGCCACTGTGAAAACTGGAATGAGCATAAAGTGTTGGTGGACCATGCCGATGCCCGCAGCCATTGCGTCTCCGGGGCCTGAGAATTTTGCGACCTTGCCATCCAGGAGAATCTGACCTTCGTCAGCTTGATACAGACCGTAGAGCACATTCATAAGAGTTGATTTGCCAGCACCGTTTTCACCGAGCAAGCTGTGGATTTCTCCAGACTCAACTACTAAGTCAATTGAGTCATTAGCTACGAGGGCACCAAAGCGCTTGGTTATCCCCTTCAGCTCTAGTCTCATCAAGCACTCCTATGTGCGAATAGTTGTTGTCAGACTTTATTCTGCCACATAAAAAATTGAAGACCGGATGCCCCAAAAGGAGCATCCGGTCTTCAATGGTGATTTAGCTACTCGCCCTTTGGCAGGTAGGTGCCATCAATGATTCCAGCCTCTAGTTCGGCTAGCTTGTCTGCTAGGCCCGAGCTAACCTTTGAAGCGAAGTCAGTAAATGGAGTGATTGCAACACCCTTGTTAGCAAGAGTTCCAACGTACGGAGTTGCATCGAATGCAGCTCCCTCAACAAGGCCCTTGATTACATCGAATGTAGCGATGGTCATTCTCTTCTCAATAGATGTGAAGATGTATGGCGCTAGATCTGGGTTACCAGCAGCGATGTCAACATCAACACCCAACATAACTGCATCTGGGTTCAACTCATCAATTGCGGACTGAGCAGCGGTGAACTGGTTTCCACCAACTGGCAATAGAACATCTGCACCAGCCTGTAGCTGAGTCTTTGCAATTGCTAGACCCTCTGGGTTGTTTGGAGCGA
>JBIIME010000029.1:0-16460 GCA_044338175.1 Rhodoluna sp. | reverse complement strand
CCGTGTTGGTTCTCGGAGACACAAACAGTGCTATTTCAGCAGTACTGGCCAAGAGAATGCACATACCCGTGTATCACATGGAAGCTGGTAATCGCTCTTTCGACGAAAATGTACCAGAAGAAACCAACAGACGATTGGTTGACCACGTTTCGGACTTCAATCTTCCATACACGGAGCACGCCAGAAGAAACTTGCTCGCTGAAGGGCTACCACCAAGAAGAATCATGGTTTCTGGTTCCCCAATGCGTGAGGTCCTTGATTACTACATGCCAAAGATTCAGGACAGCAACATACTGAAAACTTTGGACTTTGAGCCACAAAAGTACTTCTTGGTCAGCGCTCATAGGCAAGAGAACGTTGACTCACCGGAAAGACTCAAGGACCTATTGGAAACACTGAAAAAGGTTCACGAAACCTGGGGTTTGCAAATAATGGTTTCCACTCACCCAAGAACCCGTAAACAACTTGAGTCGATACCTGGCTACAAGGAAATAAAAGGTGTGGTTTTCCACGAGCCGTTTGGTTTTGTTGATTACAACAAGCTTCAGCTAAACGCTAAGTGTGTTCTCTCAGATAGCGGCACCATTAGCGAGGAGTCAATTATTCTTGGGTTCCCCGCTGTAACCATAAGAGACTCTATGGAAAGACCGGAGGCGCTTGAGTTTGGTGGAATTGTTATGACCGGGCTTAATGCCGCCAACGTGATCGCAGGCATTCGCTCCGTTACAGAAGACAGAGGCTCTGTAAAGGGAACACTGTCGCAGTCACTACCAGCTGGATATGAGGTTACCGATTGCTCCACTCGAGTGGTCAGGTTTATGCTTTCCACTATTTCCAGACACCATGAATGGGCTGGAATCCGAAAGCTAGGCTAAAGACTTCTCGGCAACGTTGGGCCTTCTAGCCTTTAGGTTCCGAAGCTATAACTTCTGAAACCATCTGCTCAATAGTCGGCGGTGAGTCATACCCAGCACCTAGCCAAAACCCCTTGTTTTTAGCTGGAGAGTTAGTGCCTAGAGTGCGGTCTATGTTTGCCCCGGTCTCTGTTGGGATGACCTTGATATCGGACCGACCTAGATACTTTGCAATCAAGGTAACCAGTTCGCATTTAGTAGCACTGTCTTGAGGAAGTACATGAAAAACCCCAGCCTCAAACAAGTCATTCTCAATGATTCCTCGAGCGATCTTTGCAAAGTGCATCGAGGATATGCCATTCCAAAAATGATCAGTGTAGCCCGCAATCTCGGCATTTTCGGGTTGATTTCTTACCCACTCCAAAAGGGACGAGTTTCGATCGACTTCTGGTCCAATTATGGAAACTCTTAGGTGCATCATGGAGTCACCTTTTGCTTCCCCCATACTCTTTGATTTGCCGTAAACATCTAAGGCGTCGTGCTCGTTAATCTCTAAATATTTGCCCTTTGATCCAGAAAAAACGCAATCGGTTGCAATTTGAATGACCTTTGCTCCGTGCTTTGATGCCCAAGTCTGTAAGCGATTGGGGAAAGTTCCATTTATTTCGAATGCCGTTTCAGTCTGTTTAGGGTCTGTGTCGTTGATGTATGGCTTTATGATTCCAATGCAGTTAATTACATAATCAATTGGCATAGAGAAAGCGCTGTCTAGGTTGTCTGTAGCAACGTCGAATTTCAAGAATCTAACATTCGAGCCGGCGACTAAACTCGTGCCTACCCGAGTAGTGGCTATTAACTCACCCTGAAAGCCTGAAAACTCTCTCAAAACAGCCGAGCCAAGCATTCCACTGGCACCTAATATCAAAACCGTACTCATTGAAGTTAACTCTAGTTCCGCTTGTTGATCTCTATTGCGGTATTTAGGGTTTGCTCCATGGAAGCCAAAGCCGCCTCTGGTGAGAAAAGTGCAGCTAGCGCCTTGAGGGATTCTGGCTTGTTTGTCTTAGCCCCACCGGCTTGAGAAAACTCTAAAGCAATTTCCAACACTTTCGCTGGGGTCTCTGCCCAGGTCAACCCTTCTATTCCGTCGATGGCGGAGAATAAACCTTCCAGACGAGTAGAGACAACTGGAATGCCAGTAGCTAAATATTGAAGAACTTTATTCGGAAACGCAATTGATGCCACTTGGCTTATTTCTAATGGATTAATGGCCACGGCTGATAGAGCCAAGTACTTTGGCAAATCATCATAAGCCACAAAGCCGGTGAAGATGACCCGATCAGAAATACCAAGATCAGTAACAATGTTCCTGAGTTCGCTCTCTTGCTCGCCGCCGCCGATCAGAAGCAGTTTCGTTGACGATCCTCCAAGAGTCAATTCCGCAAACCTCTTTATTACCTCTGGTAAACCTGAGAAATAGAAGAAAGAACCCATGTAAGTAATTACGTAGTCTGTCGGTGCAAGTCCGAGACGCATCCGAAGTTCAGGATCTGGAACTCGATTAGAAAAGTGAGCAATGTCAAGCGGTGGATAGTTCACAACCGAGGGTTTCTTTCGGCCGGCTAGGTTTTCACAATATCGCTGCATAGCGGAGTTATTTGCGGAGAGCAAAGGTGAAAATCTATACATAAGCTTTTCAACCCAAAGTATTGGAAGTTTAAATATAGACTCTCGAATCTCATGGGAGGAATCTAAGGCTCTATGGATAAAGGGGGTTTTGTAAATAGCTGAAATAATCAGGGCCTGAAGGCCAAATGTAGGAACTGCATAATTGAGCACCACATCAAATTTGTTTTCTCGAAATAACTTAAACAGTGCTGGCCAGCTACTAACCGTTGCCCACAACCTGTCGAACCCAAAAAACCCAAACTGATGAGGACCGATAAGGGTTAACTTGGCTTCAGGAACTACTCGACCAACAATTTCCTTCTTGCGAAAAAGATTTTTCTTTGCCCTATTGGCGCCTTCTTGAAAGTGAAAAAATGTAACATCATGGCCGTCCTTGGCAAGTAATTCTGTAAACTCATGAATTTCATAGATGACTTTTTCCAAGTAATCAATTTCATGAAGCACGAGGATTTTCACGGAGACTGCTCCTATTTGGCCGGCAAATACCAAATCTACTAGCAACACCAATTACAAGCGTTAATTAGGAGAGCAAAGACCAATAATTCGAGTAGTTCTGCCAATGAATTGGAGTGAACTCTACGGATGGAACTAGGTCAACTACTGTATATTTAGTGCAATTATTCATTGTGACTATTGTCTGATGGTGATGAACTTGATGGTCAACGCGATCATATCTTCTATTGGCGAGGAATGGCTTGAAGGTATTCAACGTAAGCAGTAGCGATGAGGTTGGGGGCCGATGGAATGGCCACGACATCATTGAACCGCTACAGGGATTGGGAATAGATGCCAAGATTGGCTCATTCTGGAGCAAGACTTCAAAGTCTGAAAAATCAATTGAGCTATTTCCTGGGCGTAAAACCAGACTCCTAGCGGAAGCGACTATGGCTATAGAAAGGCTCACTGGTAGACAGTCCACCTACCAGTCTTGGTCGAGCAAAATTTTTGACCTACCTGAATTTCAAGAAGCAGATGTAGTTCACCTTCAAGTTATTCACGATCATATGATGACCGTTCAGAACATGGCTAAGGTATTTGAAGTCAAGCCTGCCGTTTGGACATGGCATGACCTTTGGCCACTTACCGGCCACTGCACACTTCCCCTGAATTGCGCAAGGTGGGACTTAGGTTGTGGAAGTTGCCCATCTCTTGATTCTTCGCTTCCCGTCTATTGGGACCGCACCGATAAAGAGCGATCAAGAAAGGAGCTCCTTTTTTCTAAAACTCCCATGAACATTCACATCACCACAAATTGGATGAGTGGTCAGATTGAAAAGAAGCTCTCTGACTGGAACGCAAGAGTGTTTCAATTTCCCTTCGGAATAGACACCGAAGTTTTTAGACCAAGGTCAGAACTTGATGCCCGAGCCATTCTCGGAATCGACAAAGACACTTTTGTCGTCGCCGCCCGTTCAACAGATGATTCGAGAAAAGGGTTCAAGGAGCTAGTCCAGGCTATTGAGCAAGTTAGAAAAACTGGAAGAAAGGTTCTGCTACTTTGCATCCAGAAACAAGGCTTGGTTGCTAAATACTCCAAGAACGTTGAGTCCATTGAGCTTCCGTGGACTAACGATATAAACAATCTAGGAACCTTCTATGAAGCGGCAGATCTGTTCGCAATGCCATCCTCAGTAGAGTCATTCGGAATGATGGCCCTAGAAGCCATGTCATCGGGAGTCCCGGTAATTACTGTTGGTAATACTGCTGCCAGTGAAGTTGCCGAATGCCCTGAGTTGGAAGTACACTATGATGATCTAGTCAACCAAATCGCAAACCGAATCACCTGGGCAATAGAAAATAAAACGCAATTGCAAGAGCTTGGGTTTCGGGCAAGGGCCCGTGCAGAAGATAAGTTTTCTCTAGAGGATTACTTGGGAAACCTAAAAAGCATGTATGAGAAGGTTACTAGTGACCGAATCTCCTAGAGGGAATAGACACCCTTCCACTTCAACCTCAGGCACTACTGAAAGAAACAGACTTATGTCGTGGGGCAGCCTTGTCCAGGGAGTGACTAAACCAAGTGATGTAACTCCAAGTTTCAAAAAGTCAATCAGTCTTGGGCCATTTGGGTTTGCCAGCAAGATCATCAGGGTATTTTTGGTTTCTCTAGCTAAGATCCCCTACACATTATTCAAGCTTGGTTACGAATTAGCGAAACTGGTCACCATCGGACTTTCGAGGATAAGGCGTCCACTGTTTCTAAAAAAATAGGCACAAAAGAAAGTGTGAGTGCTGCAATCTAGAGTTCTAACCTGGTTGCGTCCCAAAAAAAGCAAGCTCGACTAAGAGCCTCCGGCGACCCGAGTTACCTGATCAGAAATCGAATCATTTACGAGTTCGGCAGATTGAACAAGCTTATCCCACTCTTTGGAATCCGAGTGATAGTCGTCTGAAGGTAGCTCTAGATCAATTTGGCGACGTATCTCAGCATTTGGATTAACAAGGTCAACAACTATCTTGGCCAATTCACCAATTTCAATCAGGTCTCCGCCGGTATTAAAAATGGGATTACTCCCAGGTGCAGTAGGGAGCATGGCAATAGCGAGAACATCCTCAAGCGCGCAATATCGTCTGTGTACAAGACCCTTCGCTTTGATGTCTATTAGACCCAACTTGGCCTGAGCAATCAAATCGGCAAAGGCGAAGGAGTTAGATTTTGTGCAATAAGAACCAGTCACGCTCCAAACCCTTGCAACTGAAAGATCGGATTGAACCCCCATGGCAATCTCGGATATCTTTCTCTCGTAAATGCGTTTCTGAGCAGCATATGGGTTTTCCTCTAGGGAAAAAGAAGTGTGACCCGCCAGGTGCATAGTTGCACCACTTGAGAACCCAATGTATTTTCTGACCGAAGGCAGGGCAGCTATGGCTAGTGACTCATCTATAATTCTTTGATTTGTCTCGACGTAGGCTTGATGACCAAGGGCAGGAAGTCTTTCCCGAGTTACGAACGCAGTGTCTATTACGACCGTTGGTCTGAAACCTGAAATAACTTCTAGGCTTTGGGTATGTACCGCTTGGCTTTTGCCATCAATTTCTATCCGTTGATCTTTGGATCCAGTAGCTAGGAGCTCTAGGCCCGCGTCCCTTGTCATCGCAAATGCAGTCCTACCAAACCAGCCGCTAGCGCCTGTCACGAGCACTCGATCATCCGAACACAGATTCTTGAGCCAGAGTTCTTGCGCATCTTGCCTAATAGTCATACATGAAATCTATCTCGGTTCGCTTCCAGGAAAAATTACATGGGATTTTCAGACCTTACATACCAGTCATCAAATCTTGATAGTTCCGCGTAAACTCGCTTATAGCCATTGCCAACTAACAAATCGAACAACTTATCTCTTGAACTTGTGAAGTTGTGCTCAACACAAATTACGTTGAATTTATACTCTCCAAAATCAAAATCTCGGAGGATAGAATACTCACTACCCTCAGTGTCTATCGAGAGAAAATCAATTTCGAATGGGGCATTGTAGGTTCTCAAAAGATCTCGAAGAGAAACGGTCTTGACCTGGTAGACCAAAGAATTATCTCTTAGATCCGAATGTAGATCCGAACCTTGAAAATTAACAACTGTAGAAAGCCATGCGTTTGAGGCTTGAGCAAAATCAATCAACTCTTCGGATTGGCTCCACACACAGCGAGTGTCTATAAAACAATTTCGATTTTTCGCTAAATCCTTATGCCAAGTGTTCCCAGGTTCACAAAGAATCCCTGTCCAGCCAAACTTCTTCTCTAAAATATGAGTATTACTAAGTTCAACCCCATCTGACGCCCCGAATTCAACAAAAAAACCATTCCGTTTAAGCCCATTGGCGCATAGAGCGAGAATGTCTTGACCAATTTGACTCTTAGCGTTTGAGATTATTTCTTGGGCTTCACTAACCTTAATCGAACTGGTAAAGGGTGATTGAGCCAGTAAATCCAAGTAGGCCTTAGGAAAAGAATCTTCTCTCATTTGGGCCACCTGCGGGGTCTTTAAAACTACGTAACCAAACTTGCTTATTACAAAGGAGATTACTTTTTTTATGAATTTCATATTTTAAGCATAGCGATATTTTAGACAAATTAGTCTTTGGCACGTAGCTACATAAACTCTGGCAAAAACTAGAGATCACTAAACCATGCAGACGCGGTTAAAATCAATCGGCTTTGAGTTGTTTAGGTGTTGTCTTCAAAGAACCCCTGCTCAGAAAGTGACCCGCTAAGAAAGTCACCATGATGATTGGCAACTCCCAGACAGGAGAGAAGAATTTAGCAACTGAGGGCAAGTTTAAAACCCGAACCAGGCTAGCTTCCCTCACAGAGTCCCACCTCCGGGAATACGTCAAGGAAGTCGCGTGCCACCTGTGGCTGGAGAGAATCTTGTCAACAAAGACGGTCTTTCCAAGCTTGGTGAGCTTTAGAAATAAGTCAAAATCAAAAGCGAAATCGAATTTACCTGACAGCCCACCTACTTTTTCAAAGGCATCCCGTCTAAACACGGCACTGGGCTGGGGAATTAGTTGTGGACCAAATCTAAGAAGTGGAACTGCCCAGCTACCGCTTCGCTTCACAAGAACATCATTACCTTCAGAATCGATGTATTGGCAGTGGCCAAAAACCAAAACGGGCCTTTCTGATCGACCAAGGACACTTACTGCAACACTTAGCGACCTAGGCGCAAGAAGATCGTCATCACCTATCCAGGTGATGTATTCGATGTTTTCTGGAAGCGCTCTAAGTCCTTGATTGATCTTGTTGGGCACCGATGTCTCAAGCTCGTCTATGTATAGATCTACCAAACCGGATTCTTGGTAGAAGGTAGCATCAAAACCTTTTCTACCCACCAGGACGATGTAACTGTCACCGGCTTCTCGGATGGATTTTAGGGTGCTGCCCAAGTACTGGGGGCGCTCGCCAATAGTTGGAACAACTACTCCCACTATGGACATTTTCCAATAGTATCACCGGCGATTTTCTAATGTGATTGGCAACTTTGGTAACCGGCAAGGGGGCGCTGCACGGCTAACAGTTCAAAGTCCACCACCCACACGCTAACTGGTCAGTTTGGGGATTTGATAATGGGAAACAAGTTGATACTTATTGGCTACCTAGCACTTTTCTTCCGCTTAGTTTTTTTCAATGACGTTTATAAAGACAACGTTTATCTTGTTGCTCTTGTTACCATGAATCTCACCTTCGTCGGATTATCAGGCTGGCTTTGATCAGCCCAGCCAGGCAAGGACAAGAATTAACTGCAAAAGAGCTCAATAGGTGTATCGTCGAAATGTGGAGGAACACACGCCAAAACTTGAAAGGACTCACGTGGTTCGTTTTTTGAGCATTGCTTTGTTGGCAGGAGATTCATCAAATTCCGAGATTGTAGAGGCGCATTCCAAGCTCTCAACCCTAGCTAAGGAGTTTTCGGAGCACTTTGAGTTGTTAGTTGTCCGCACACCTCTGAAGAATTCAAGTGGCGAAGCGACAACAAACCTCAAGGATGTGTTGAACAATTCCATCTTTATCGAATTACCTTCAAGTGTTTCAAAAAGCTCAGCAGCGGTTATAGCTCTTCAGCAGGCTATAGGAGATAAGGTTCTTGTTTTAGAGAACACTGCTGGACAAATTCAATCGGCAAGGGAGCTTCTCCTAAACATGTCAGATGGCATTGAGGTTATTTTTGGCACCACATCAAAGTCTTCCAAAAGAAGTCAAAGCTGGAAATATAGACTTGGTCAAAGTATTTTTGGAATTGCATTCTTAGCGGTTCACGGAGCAAACATCTCTTCAGAAGCGCCAGTATTTCGTGTCATGTCCAGATCCGCTGTTAATGGAGTCCTAGCCGCCAGAAGACCGGAAGTGGAGTTCAGGGCCTTTATCACCACTGGTGCCTTCAGATCAAGAACCGTAACTTATGAATCTAAAGATGTTTTCAAGCAAGCCCCCTTCTGGGAATCCTATGGCTCGGCCATGCAGATGCTTCTTGGTGGCTCCAAGATACCGATGAGGTTCGCATCATTGTTGTCCCTTGTCGGGGCCGTGCTAAACATCTTTTATGCAATCTATGTTGTGATTACAGCGGTCCTCGGCGAAAATATTCAGAGTGGCTGGGCCAGCACATCACTACAACTATCGGCCATGTTTTTCTTAGTCTGCCTAGTTTTATTCCTAATAAGTGAGTACTTACTTCAATTGTTACCAGACCGAGAGCACTCTTCCACAATATATTCAACTTCATTTGCGGGAGATAGCCTGGGTGTTGGCAAGAATCCTAATGTGACTAACTAGCAAACCTCAAATGAGTAATTCAACAAGAGTCGCTGTAATTGGTGCTGGTTTCTATGGTTTAGTTATTGGAGACAAATTAGCGCAAGCTGGCGCCACTGTAGTTGTTTATGAGGCTGCGTCTGACCTAGGTCACGGTGCTTCTTGGGCTAATCAGGCGAGGGTCCATGGGGGTTATCACTACCCACGGGACGTGCGAACTGGCGCTAGAAGTCGCCGCGGCTTGAGAAGGTTCATAAATGACTTTGGATCATCTATCTTTCAAGACTTCACAATGCTGTACGGGATTGCTCGCTATAACTCAAAGGTGAACACCTCACAGTTTGAAGCGTTCTGCAAGCGAATAGACGCCCCATGTTCACCTCCGACAACCGAGGTTTCAAAGATCTTCAACGATGAATTAATTTCTGGAGTTTATGAAGTGGAAGAGCCTGCATTCAATTCGGACGTTCTACTTTTGGAAGCGCGCCGACGACTGCTGGACTCTGGCGCCCTCCTGTTTCTCTCAGAGCCTGTCGAAAAAGTGATTGAGGGAGACGAGAAGTTTAAGGTTTGCTTGCAATCTGGCGGGATTGAGATTTTTGATTATGTACTCGATTGCACATACTCAAACTTAGGAACCCTTTTTGAACCAGCAAGACCTCTCGCAGACACATTGAAGATCGAAAGAGCAGAAATATGCCTAGTCTCAGTCCCAAAGAGTCTGGAGTCGCTAGGAATCACAGTTATGGACGGCCCTTTTTTCTCTTGCATGCCATTTCCAACAAGAGGTGCACACTCACTCACTCACGTCAGTTACACACCACGAAAAACGCGAACATCAGTGTTGCTTGAGCCAGAAACGGAAGACAGCTCTGCATTTTTGAGAATGAAACTAGATGCCCTTAGATATGTTCCAGCTATAAGAGAGATCGAATATCAAGACTCAATTTTCATCGATAAAGCAATACTTACATCTAGTGAATTAGATGACGCTCGACCAGTATTGATTCATAAATCTGGGAAGCAAGGTGGATATCTTTCCATTCTAGGTTCCAAAATTGACACAGTTTACGATGCCGTTGATGCAATCTTTAGTACAACTGAACTGGGGAAGGTTTTATCGTGAATTTTGAAAGGACACTTCTTGGACATACCGGGTTTGTTGGAGAAACACTTAAGGAGCAAGCTAGGTTCGATGGACAATTTTCTCGAGGCAACATTATTGAGAGCAAAGATACACATAGCAAGCTCTTAATTTGCTCAGCCGCTCCAGCACAAAAATGGTGGGCAAACGCGAATGCTGCTGAGGATTTAGAAAATATTCAGAAGTTAGTTTCAACTCTTGAATCTATGCACGCAGAGAAAGCTGTGCTTATTAGCACAGTAGATGTATTTGACAACCCGCTAGAAATTGATGAGGATTCGACCCAGGTCACATCGGTTCAAAATGCATATGGAAAAAATCGAAGATATCTGGAGGATGAGTTTACAAGGATCTTTAAAGAAGCTCTTGTGGTTAGATTGCCCGGGTTAGTTGGTCCTGGATTAAGGAAAAATGCCCTATTTGATCTTAAGAATGACAATCAAGTTTCTATGTTGAACGGTGCGTCCGTTTTTCAGTTTTACCCAATGGACAAACTGTGGGAGGATTTGATGCTAGCGATAGATAACAAATTAGAGCTCCTGCATCTCACTAGCGAGCCCATTTCTCTTGAATACATCGCAAAGACGATATTTGGAGTTGAGCTTGGTAGCCTACCCAATCCCGTCTTTTACAACTTTCAGACGAAGTATGCGAACCTGTGGGGTAAACAGTCTCGATTTCAATACACCGCAGACCAGTGCCTCGCTGCGATAAAGGACTACGCCAAATCGTGACCAAACCAAGCCTCTCAATCTCGAACCTAGCCTGGACCAGGCAAGAGGACGAGCAGGTCGTGTCAATTCTGAAAGACTTTGGTGTTCAACATATCGACCTCGTGATGGGCCGGTACTTTAACAAGCCTTTCGAGGCGAGTTTAGATGACTGGCTTGGAGTCAAAAAGTTTTGGAATTCGAAAGGTATACAAATTGTTGGAATGCAGTCTCTGCTCTTTGGGGTTCCCCCAGTCAGCCTATTTGGAACGAGAGAAGACAGGAAATTACTAAGTGGGGCTCTAGAGGAAGTTTTTTTTAAAGCAGAGGCTATCGGTGCAAGAAGACTTGTTCTAGGGTCACCGGTTCATAGATTACGCATGTCACTAGATGATTCAGAACTTGATGTAGCTGCGGACTTTTTCAAACAATTGGGTACTATCGCCGAGAGGCACAATGTCTTGCTTCTTCTGGAGCCAAACTCCATGCGCTTCAATTGCAATTTCCTCAATAGCGCAAAAGAAGCTGCTAATTTTGTTTCTAGGATTTCCTCAAAGGGGCTTGGTGTTAATTTGGACTTGGGAGCGGAATTGGACGCTAACAGTGATCTCAAATTCCCCCCGGAGGAACGGGCTACTTTTGGTCATTTGCACCTAAGTGAGCCAGATTTGAGTCCATTATCTGGTAACACACTCTTCCTCAATCTTGTCTCAGATTCAGAACTAATAAATCAATTTGAGTTTCTCACTATCGAGCAACTGGGTAGTGCCGAATCCACTAATCTCCTAAGCGTCTCTAGCTCCCTAGCATATGCGCGTGGTGTTTTAAGTATATGAGTGAACTAGAATATTCAATAATTATCCCTTGCCATAATGAGCAAGACACAATTAGAAGTACAGTTACTAAGCTACTCGAAGCAGTCTCTTCAATCCAAAACATCAATTTTGTTCTGGTAGATAACTTAAGTTCTGATGCAACCTGGGAACAGCTTCAGGCCCTTGAGCTCGAGTTCAAGAATGTCTCCATCCATAAGTCAGAGCCCCGAGCGGGCTTCGGTGTCGCGATTAGGTCTGGTGTGGCGTCTTCAACTGGCACGCACATTGTTTTCGTCATGGCAGACGGAAGCGAGCACCCCAAGGATGTCGCGAAGTTCATATTGACATCAAAGGATAACCCAGACGCTTGTGTTTTTGGAAACAGGTTCGCATCGCCTGGCCTAATCTCTGGGTATCCGCCCTTTAAGAGATTTTTAAATCGCCTAGTCAACGGGGGATTAGGCTTAGTTTTTAGAACCGATAGCCCAGACCTCACTAACGGTTTCAAGCTTTATCCCAGAGACGTTATTGCGAAGATAAATCCTAAATCGGATGATTTCAGTATCACATTGGAACTCTCGCTTGGAGCCATTTGTGCAGGGGTTAGGGTCATCACCATCCCCACCTTCTGGCGAGGAAGAGAAGCAGGAAAGTCCTCATTCAGTTTAATTGCTATGGCGTTGCCATACCTTTCTGTTATCGCAAGATACCTAGGGAATCGTTCTCTTGGTCGTGATAAATCCAACCTCGTCTAAATAGGGAAACAATCTGGCAGCCTGGCTTTGGTCAGTCCAGCCAGGCAAGGACAAGAATTAACTGCAAAAGAGCTCCGCAGGTGTATCGTCAAAGCTATGGGAAGGAGAAATCACATGAATCTAGATGGATGCAACTGCGGCGAAGGCTGCCAGTGCAAGAAAAACGACTAAGTAATTACTAGTAGCGCTCCTGGCGCAGTACTTCTACATCGGCTACCCATACGCTAACTGCGTAGTTAGGAAAGTAGTCGGCCTGCAATCTTTCAGTGATTTTTTCGAGTGTGACCTGGTCAGTCACAACCTCTATGCGGATGTTGCCACCCTCCAGATCACCATTTCTTTGATTTCTTGGACCTGTGCCATGGGCGTCGGTGACCGTGTAACCCTTAGCGCCAAGAGCTAGCAGATCCTTAATTAGCCTGGACTCAAGAGCGCCTTCGCAAACAACGGTGAGCAGTTTTCTTTGGGAAAACATCAAATACCCAAACCTTCCATAAATTGACCAATTGCAAACATGATTGGGATTCCAAAAATCAAATTGAACGGGAATGTAATTGCAAGCGATGCTGTCAGGTAAACACCTGGACTTGCCTCCGGCAAAGCAAGCCTCACCGCTGCAGGCGCTGCAATGTATGAAGCTGAGGCTGCAAGAACTCCCAGGATCACGCTTCCACCAAGGCTCAACCCGGTCAGTTCTCCCACTAACACACCAAGAGAACCGGAAAGAATTGGGAACCCGACGCTGAAGACGATTAGCCCGAAGCCCGCTTTTTTCACATCAGGAAGTCTTCTTCCTGCAACGATTCCCATTTCTAGCAAGAACAGGGCAAGTACACCAGTGAAGAGGCCACCGAAGAGCGGCTCAATTCTTTCGTAGCCACTGGCCCCGGTAGCAAAACCTAGAACTAAACCACCGGCGAGTAAAACAATCGATTTAGAGGTAACAATTTCTCTAAGTGATTCTCCCCAGTTCAAACCTCGGTTTAGACCTTTGGATGCCAATAGTAGACCAACCACAATGCCCGGCACTTCGAGAATTGCTAGCAGTGTGGTTACGTAGCCTTCATAAGAGATGTCTTGTGATTCGACAAAAATTAGAGCCGCTGAGAAGGTAACCAACGAGGTAGATCCGTAGTGAGCGGCAAGGGCACCCTTATTTATAGTGTCTAGCTTGGTGAGTGTTCCCAATACTAAGAACGCAAGAAGCGGTATGACTACACCCAGAGCTAAGGTTCCTAGGATTGGCAACCAAACCTCAGCCAGGTTGGCCTCCGATAAAGCAACACCACCTTTGATACCTATACCTAGCAAGAGGTAAATAGACAGTCCCTGGTAGACAGACTCTGGCAACCTAAGGTCAGATTTAATGGCTACGGCAAGAAGACCAAGAACAAAAGCCAAAACAGGCGCTGAAGTTGCGTTAGTTAGAGCTGCCTCTAGAAACATAGTTTTCTACCTTCAACAAACTAAACCGCTATTGCCTTTCGCACCAGTTTACTTAGAGAGCCCACAAACCAGCTCTCTATTGGTGGCTTTGGTTCAAACAGGGAACCATAGAGAAACTATTTGGATTGCTTCTGCGCAATAAGGCGCTTGTAGGTTTCAATCATCTTGTCTGTTAGAGCGCTCTGGAGTAGCCAGGTTGGGTCCTTCAGCAGATCTCGCTTGTTAGCCCCTTCGGAAATGTCTTCAGCGGCTTTCTTGATGGTCTTTGAAAGGCTCTTGATCGTTCCGGACTTATCAAGCCAATATGTCTTCTTTGGAAGCTCCGCTGCAATCTTTGGGTCACACAGCAAAACCGGCGTTCCAACAGCTAATGATTCGTAAACAGTTAATCCTTGGGTTTCGAAACCAATACTGGTTTGCATAACTACATCAGCGTTGGCAAAGATTTGTAAAAGCTCGTTGTGTGGGACGCGGCCTCTAAAAGTGACGCTTTTAGTAATAAGCCTTGCACGAACTAAGTTCTTGGCTACTTTCTCAAGTGGTCCAAAACCATAAATCGTAAGGTGCGCCTTCACTTTGGATCTGGCAAAAGCCTCGATGGTTTGGATAAGCCTTTTCTCAGGTTGCATCCTGGCTGCCCAGACAAAGCTAATTGGCTTGTTCGGAACCGGCACTGTTCTTTGGATTTGTTTAATCTCATCGTCATCTACACCAGTGAAGCTGGCCTCAATGTTGGTTGCGGCACCCTTTTCTTCTAGCAACGCTGCGTAGTGCTTCGAAGGGGCAATCACGAGATCCGCCTGGGGCAGGATAAATTTTGCATAATCAAAAGCGTCTATGACTCTTGGACGCTTGTTGATTTTTAGAAAGTGACCATACTGCCAGGTGAAGAACTTCAAAAACAAGATCTTCATAGGCTTTCCAATTAGCTTGTTGGCCATAACATCCACGTTTGTGTGTTCGGTGTGAACAAGCGGCAGGTTGTGTTTTCTTGCCAGAGCTGCGCCCAAGCTTGCGGCGGCAAAATCGCCCTGAACGTGAACAATGTCAAAACTTCGCTCTTTGTAAACCTCTTCGCAGAACTTGGCTGCTTTTCTAAGTGACCAAACGTTTGAGTACTCTCTTCCGATTGGAAGGTACCTGGAGGGAAGAACTTTTATGTTCTCATCGATTCTGGCTTTTTTTGATTTTGGGGCAAAGATCGTTACCTGAACCCCAGAGCGGTTCAGGTATTTGGTTTGCAGCATCACCGAGGTTTGAACTCCACCAAGTGAATGAGGGTGCTGATCCATAAACAGTGCGACGCGCAAGAGGACCTTTTCTAGAGAGCTTTACTGGGCTAGATAAATCTACCCGCTTCAGACATAGAATCGTTTCATGAGCATTCACCAAACCGAGCTAGTCATGCTAGATGGCACAGTCTCCAGCTTTTCCCAATTTGAGGGAAAGGTGGTTTTGGTTGTTAACGTAGCTTCCAGGTGTGGCCTTGCTCCGCAATACGAAGCGTTAGAGGCACTTCAGCAAAAATACGGCAGCAGAGGCTTCACTGTGCTTGGGATGCCCTCCAATCAGTTTTTGCAGGAGCTCAAGAAATCAGAGGACATCGCCGAGTACTGCTCAACTACCTGGGGTGTTAGTTTTCCAATGACTCAAAAGATAAAAGTCAACGGAAAAGACAGGCACCCGCTATACAAAGAATTAGTAAAGACCGAGGACAAAACAGGCAAGGCAGGTCCTGTTGCCTGGAATTTTGAAAAGTTTGTGATTCTTCCAAATGGTCAGGTACACCGATTCAGACCAACTGTAAAGCCGGATGCAGCAGAAATTGTTTCGCTGATCGAAGCAAACCTTCCAAGCTGATTTAGGCCACACTCACCACAGGGGTAAATGATGAATGCGACACCTAAGGTAACTGTTGAAAAACAAGGCCACGTTCTTCTTATTGGCTTAAATCGCCTTGAAAAACTAAATGCTGCTGACATGGCAATGTTGCAGGAGTTAGCACTTGCTTACGGCAAGTTGGATTCCGATCCAGAACTTCGAGTCGGATTAGTTTTTGCCCACGGCGATCACTTCACAGCTGGCTTAGACCTTGCAGATGTTGCACCAAGACTAAACGCCGATGGTTTAGCGATGGTTCCAGAAGGTGGCCTTGACCCGTGGGGTATTCAATCTAAGGCAGTATCAAAACCTGTAGTTATTGCAATTCAAGGAACTTGTTTCACTCTCGGTGTTGAGCTAGCACTGAACAGCGAAGTTGTAATTGCCGCTGAGAATGCAAAATTTGCCCAACTTGAAGTGTCACGTGGAATTTTGCCATTTGGTGGAGCCACAAAAAGAATGCCAAGATCTGCTGGATGGTCTAACTCAATGAGATACCTACTTACTGGAGATTCATTTGATGCAGCAACTGCGCTGCGTCTTGGAATCGTGAGTGAAGTTGTTCCAGTTGGATCTGAGAAAAATCGCGCACTTGATATTGCAAACAAAATTGCCGCCCAAGCACCACTTGCCGTGCAGGCAACCCTGGCTTCAGCCAGGGCCGCGCTTTTGGATGAAAACGCCGAGGATGCGTTTATTGGTAAGCGCCTTGCCAGGCTGGCGGCATCCAATGACGCCAGGCGGGCAATGGAGGCCTACCTTTCCAAGTCGACAGTTACTTTTGAAGGAAACTGACCTTCCAAAAAAACACCTTGTTTTTTGTATGATTCATACAAAGAAGCAATCCTTGGATTTACTGGGGTTGTAGCTAGTTACAGACTTTTTAGACCCTCATTTCCAGTGATTTGCTCGGTGCT
>JBIIME010000027.1:0-16741 GCA_044338175.1 Rhodoluna sp. | reverse complement strand
CTTAATCAGTGGGTTCCGGGTTCAAGTCCCGGGGGGTGCACGGAAAATCCAGCTACTTCTCACGAGAGCTGGATTTTCTTTGTTTTGGACGTTCCCACAAAGAGACATTTAGCAATTTATCTCGAATTTTGTGAATCTTGGCCCCATGGATGTCGCTTTTTCTCGAATATTTAGGGTGCCCGTCATAGTATTTATCTATGAAAACTTTGGGGCGTCTTCTTTCAATTCTTATCGTGGCAGTCTTAGCGCTGGGCACAGTTCCAGCTAATGCTTCGTCTACCGGCCTTTTTGGAACGGTCGTAAATGACGCCAACCGGCCAGTGGCGAACACGTCAGTAACGATCTCTCGCGGCGGTGTAGAGATTGCAAAAGTTGTCACTTCGGCAACAGGTGCATATCGGTTCAATGTGCCGGCAGGCACCTACTCAATGAGATTCGTTCCACCAACTTCGGCAAATAGCAACCTAAACGCCTACTCGGTCACTAGTCCTCAACCCCGATCCATGACTTTCAAGTTGACCAAGCCAGTTCCCGGACGCGCATTCCTAACCGGAACTGTTACAACATCACCGGCATTTGCTTTGGCAAGCGACTCAACCATTTACTACGGATCTTCTTGGGCAGGACGAATAAGCTCAACGGGGGCTTATAGCCTTACCCCTACCAGCGGGAGCGCAGAGACCATCACAGTGAAGGCCGCCTCTACTGGAACCTTTTCATTTGGGCTTCATGGCCAAGACAAGGTAGCTATTAACCAGGACACAATTGCGAACTTGTCTGTACCAGTCATCACACAAAGGGTTCGAGTTGTGAATGCAACTGGCTCACCTATCGCTGGGGCAAGAGTTCAGGCAGGACAGGGATCTTACGGAACTGAACTTGCTCCAATGGGCTCAATAGAAGGACTCGGATCATTTCGGGCCGGTTGGAAAGACAGTGGTACAACCGATGCCAACGGTTATGTAACCCTTAGAACAGTTCGGATGTCTCCAAATGCATCGGCTGGATATCTTGTGACACCGCCTAGCTCGTCACGATTACTTCAACAAAGTTTTGTTGTTTTGACTGGGGCTGGCGAAATCAGATTAGCCATGACTAACCAGTCCGGTCTGATCTCAGGTACCGTTCGAGATCAGCGCGGGGTAGGTCTTGGTCCTGTCGACATTGGTTTTGGAAATGTTTGGACCACTACAAACGCGTCTGGTCAGTACTCAAGAGTGATCACTGATGGCACTACCGGAAACTACTCACTTACCTACCGCAACGGCTCATTCTCTGCCGGTGGCACAGGAGTTTCAATCGGAATCACGCCGGATCATGGTTCAATACAGTCCGTGGCGCGAGGAAATAGAGTGCAGGATTTTGTTCTAAATCTAGATACTGTTCGAGTTCGAGTGGTGGATTCAAACGGAAATCCGGTGGCCAGGGCACACGTGAACTTGACGGACAATGACGGTTATGCCCTTCGGGGTCGCTATGCACTTGTAGCTGGAGGGCCCCTATCGATAGCTACCACAACCGCAAACGCCCCGACGGACAGCAATGGATATGCGACCCTGAGAACCCTAAGGTTGAACTCCCCGCTATCGGGTGTTGTAACTGTAACTCCTCCCTCCGGTTCCCCTCTGTCTTGGAAAACAGAAAGAGCAAGTGTTGGCGGTGGACAGTCCATCACTGTGACTTTGTCTCGCCCAACAGTTACTGTTTCAGGAAAAGTTTCCCTGAGTGATGGCAGTCGGGTTGCTCCTTATAACATCTCTTTCTCAGACGGACGTGGTGGCGATCAGGGGACGGCAAAAGTTGACCCAATTACCGGTCTCTACTCCATGCAAGTTCCTCATGGAATGCGCGGGTCGTTCTATCTGAGTTGCCCTCACGATGTTCCGTACGGCCAAGATATGTCGTTCTGCATGAGCTTTGTGGGCGGATCTAGGACCGTGACTGCCAACACTAAAGTCGACATCACAATACCGACATTCAAGCAAGCTGTCAGGATTGTCGATCCAAATGGCGAGGCTATTTCAAATGTGGAAGTTAGGGTCAATCACTCGGTAGGAATGCACGGTTGCACTGCGGCAACTGCAAACATTTTTGGTGATTTCCCAACTATAGCAAGTCATGCTTATTCGCTTGCTACCACAGATGAGTTTGGATTCGCCATGCTGACAGTGCTAAAGATGGCGGCCCCATGCGAGGCCAATGCTGATGTTGTTCCAGAAAGTCAGTCTCGTTACCAAAGCAGGTCTTTGTTGATGACAATTGACGAGGAAACAGATCACGTTGTCGTACTGAAAATCCCGGCCCCAGAGATTGTCTCAGGGAGTGTAAAAACTGCTGGAAGTACCAGGACCATGACGATTTTGGGCAATAACTTCCTCGGAACCTACGCACTTTCCTGGAACGGTATTCAAGTAACCAACTTCACAGTTGTGAACAACACCACGTTGAGCTTCAATTTAGATTCTGATGCACTTGATTACGGGTCTGCCAGAGTCGAAAATGGTGGCGGATCCGTGACCGCAGAGGTGGGCGTTCCTAGGTAGGAGGTCAGTCCATGAGGGCTCTCACAAGAAGAAGAGAGCCAGACGGAAGATTCGGCTACGTCTCATGAGGGCTCAATTTTCCTGAATATTGGCCCCTGCACCCCTAGGACTTAGAGTTCGAAGTCAGTAATGAACGGCTTACACCTCGTGTAGGGGTTACGTTTTTGCTTGAAACAAGCCAAACTTGAATATGGCGAAAAAACGAGCGGCATTGTCCGTCTATAACGAGTCAGAAAAAGCTGAGCCATCGATGCTTCCTAGAAAGCTCATGGATGGCGTTGAAGATGTTTTTCATGTGGTTCTTACAGCCCTGCTTTTTGTTGTCGCTCTAGGGGCTGTTGTATTCACGGTTATAAGATTATTTACCACGACGCCTTTTTACCCAGACGGAATGCTTCAAGCCATAAACGACATCTTGTTCGTGGTCATCATCCTAGAAATTGCCCGAACCGTAATCGCAAGATTCAATAGCGGCTTCTACCAACTGAGTAGATTCCTAGTAATTGGAGTAATCGCTTCGGTTCGACACATCTTGTCAGTTGGATCATCCTTGACGCTCAAAATAGGTAAAACCCCAGAGGATTTCGATCGCGGAATCATCGAATTGCTAGTCAATGGCGGAATTGTTGTTGCTTTGGTATTTGCAATTTTCATGACTCGAATAGCGGAAAAGGAATCTGAGGGCAAAGATTCCAACCGTAAGAAACCACTGAAGTCCTAGCGGACAGAATGTACTTCTAGTTCAATAGTTAGAACAACTGGCCATTATTCACCAGATCAGTAAGGCGCGGGTTCAAGCTCGGCGCACGGAAAACATAGCCACCTCTCACCAGAGCTCGGCTTTCATTTACTCTAGATGTATTGAAATTAGAAGCAAAAAAGGGGATGAGCAATGTCTAAGACGGTGACAATACTTCTAGGTTTGGCGTTGGTGTTAACGGGCTGCTCTGTTTCGCCGGATTCACCGAATACGAGCCCTGCCTCCCCTGAGCCAACTGAAGAAGTCATTGCGGAACTCACCGACGAGCAAATCTTGGAATTAATCAGTTCTTTACCCGAGGAAAAATCCCGAGATGGCTTAAGAAGTCACTTTCGAGCCATAGACGAAGCAGCAAGTCAATTAGAGCCCTTCAAGATTGAATACACCACAGGCCCAACCGCAGTGCAAAGCAAAGTCGAAAGAGTAGTTGCCCAGTTCTCGGAAAAGCTAAAGATGTATCAATTCTTAGGACTTGAAGCACTAGATCAGGATTGGGTGCTTGCAAGCGAGCAAGACTACGAGTGGTGGGTAGAGTTCCGATCTTCGCAGGACCCAAGCTTTCCGGTGGAGATGTGGAATAAGGAAATCAACGAACTCGGCCACTGCAGACTCAGTGCGGACGTGTTTTGTGGTGCGGGTAACACCGTAAACGGAAAAAACTACCAAGACAACGTTGTTGGAACAGCGTTCACCAATCGCGGAATCGATTATGTCTCCAGGCACGAAGCAGCACACTTCTACCAAGCCGTCTTTGGCTACGGAGGAAGGTGCTGGATGGCCGAGGGTCAAGCGACCTTCTTTGAAACCTATTTGGAATCTAGCTCTAGGTCTAGAGCTGATGTTCTCGCCGAGCTTGATACCAGCCCCACAGGCATAACTTCGGTTTCGGAAGACGAATTGCTTCGTCTTTTGTCTAACGATCAAATCTGCCAGGGGGATTCAAACATCGCCTATAACTTAGGGATGCTGGGATACGAGTATCTATACCTGAACTTCAGCTTCCTGGATGTTCACAACCTTCAGGTGCTAAGTAGTTCTGAGAGCTGGGATGAAGCAGTATCTCAAGTGCTCTCGATCGACGCTTCAGAACTCAATGCCCAGCTAGCTGCATACATTTTTGCTGAAACCAGATAGACAAGATTTGGGGTTCAGGCCCTCAGTGCCGCTTTGAGCCAGGTCTTGGCTCTAGATAAGTAATCCTTTGCGAGTTCTGATTCTGGAGCCAAACCTTCGAACGCGTGAGGGGCGCCAGAAACTTTATCTAGCTCGCAAGGAACCCCGGCCGTAGTGAGCCTGTTGGCATAGGTCTTATCTTCTTCATAAAACAGCTCGACATCTCCAACACCGATCCAAGCTTTGGGAAGTCCTTCGAGACTTTCTCTTCTGGCAGGAGCCGCATAGGCAGAGACTTGGTCTGTGCCAATAGTTTTTCCAAGGTAGGACTTCCATCCAACCAGGTTCATTTTGTTGTTCCATACAAAGTGATCTATCTCATCAAGAGATCTATCAATGGCTGTTCGATCATCGAGCATGGGGCAAAATAGCCACTGGGCCGCAGGTTGCGGGCCACCCTCATCGTGGATTCGAAGTACCAAACCAGCAGCTAAGCCACCCCCGGCGCTTTCACCACCAATAGCAATGCGATTACCATCTATTCCCCTCTGGGAGAGGTTCTGATGGATCCAATTCCAAGCGCTGTTGCAATCGTCCACTGCAGCAGGGTAAGGGTTTTCTGGGGCTAGTTTGTAATCGGGAGAGACGATGATGATATCGAGTTCGGCGGCAGTTCCTGCCAGAAGAGCATCATCCATTGCCGGCGAACCAATCATCATTCCTCCACCATGAATGTAAAGCAAGGCAGCACGAGTTTTTTGCCCTTCTGGAGCGTAAATTCTCAGTTTCAAACCGTTAGAGGTTTTGACCTGCTCAATTGTTATGCCAGCTGGAGCCTTTGGCTTAGGAAGGAGAATTGGGAGCAAAGATCTAGTAAGAATTCTTCCAAAGCCGCTGGTGACAGGAAGTTTGGGAAAGGAAGCAGTTGCTTTTCTAAGTGTTGGGTGAATTTGGCTGATATCCACGTCTAATCTCCTAATCTAGATAGCTCGGTGATTACTGGTTCGCTCAGGTTATCACCAAACGTATTAGAAGCTATCTGACCGGCAGGATGGCATGCCTGTGGTTACTTGCCACCTCTGGCTATGGCAACGATATTGTCAACATGGACTCTCATGGCTATTTCTTCACTCAATTTGGCCGTGAAGTCTTTACGCATGCTGTTCGTTGGCGTGTGAGAACCGCTTCTCCACATCATAATTCCGTGAGCCGCCCAAGCAACGCTAGCGGCCTCTAGCAGCTCCCTTGGGTGATTGAATCCGTATTTTTCTTTGGGGTAGTTAGTCTGATCAAAGTCCAGATCCGAGGTTTTGCCACTTCGCATGTCAATAATAAGCGTTGCCAAGAACACCAAGTGGTACTCGAAGTCTTTCTGTAGTTCGATCGAATAGCCATCATCGATCAGAGTTTTCACGGTCTTGGATAGAACTGGGTACTGAGACAGTACGGTCATTGCACCCATGTTTTTGGCCCACTTGAGGCACTCGTCAAGATAGGCCCGAAGTCTTTTTTCTGCGTTTTTTGGTGCATTGCGCGCTGCAGTCATGACTTGGTCCGACCAGCCGCGGTACGCCCAAATTGTGGCCTCAACAATCAAACCATCCCGGGATCCAAAGTAGTAGTTGATCATCGGGTGCTTGAGATTTAGTAGATCACATACTGTTCCCGAGTTGAAATCAACAGGTCCGGTTTCAGTAATTTGATCTATAGAGGCAAGAATTATCAAATCTCTGGTTGAAATACTTGTTCCCATTTTTTCCGCAATGGCCTGGATCTCAGGACTTAGCTCAATTGCGTTGTTAACGCTCTCGCGGGGCCTTCTAGACATTTCTAAATTGTAAGGTATTCCAAACCATAACCTTCGGATATCCGAAGGTTTTCAATGAGAACCAACTGTTGCAGTTCAAGCTAGCGAAGGTCCCCAACTACAATCAGTCCATCACCTTTCGCGGGAGTGAACATCATAGACTTAATAGGATTCAGTTTCACACCAGATGAAGCCAAGTTCTTTGACCCTTCCAGAGTGCGATATCCAATCACTGATTCTCCGTGAGCGCGACCAATTGCAACTAGTTCCGCAAACTCAATTGGCTTGCCTACTTTGGTGTAGATCTCGATTTGGTTCACGCTGATTGATGCTCCATCCGCGTCAAACAGATCATCAAACACCGGCGCAAGCGCTGGGTTCTCAGAAACTTGAGCAATGAGAAGCGCAGCGAGGTTGTCGCTCACGACCATGTCGTCAACAGCCGCGACTCTGGCGAGTTCTGCTTTACGGCTATCTAGAATCTCGGCAACCAGCCTGGTTGGCTCAACGCCATTGCCCTTGGCTTCAAACAGCTGGTTCATCTGAAGCATAGTCAGCATGGTTTGTGAGTCGGCTTCCGCTTCACTGATTGCCTCGCGGTAACCAAGAATTACAACTTCGTTGTATTTCTTGGCTGAAGCGGCCTCAATTAGCTCATCGATGTCTCCAGAGACTGAGGCGTGGGTTACTTTGATGTTCGTTCCAAATTTCAAGCCCTTCAACTCTTCTAGGGCTACGTGACGAGATTCGGCAACAATATGAACAGTAGACCCCTTGGGTAAGAACTGAGCTAGCTCACGAACAACAGCGCGCCCCATCGAGGACCATCCAATAAACAATAGGTGTTCGGGTTTCTTCGCGGCGCGAGTAGAGGAAGATGTTTTTTTGACCTTTAGATCCGAACGAAGCCCAGAGTAAATGATCTTGTCATCGTCTTGAGCGATAGCAATCACCTTGGTGCCGGCTGAAATCTTTGTGGTCGAGGAGGGGTTTATCTGAGAAACACCATTTGCATCCACGAGACCAATGACGGACGCTTGATTGAAGGCCAATAGGGCATCGGCGTAGGTCTTACCCACTAGCTCGGGGATTGCGGAGATGTAGATCTCGTCTCCCGCAAAATCCAGTAGATCTAAGGTAACCGCGGCTAGTCCTGGCTGCCTGGAGGCTTGGGCGGTGACCCTAGCAATTACGTTCTGGGACCGAACAGCAATTACCTGGCCGTTGGTTGCTGAGGTAATTGCCTCGGCGGTGTTTTCATCATCTAGCTCGGCGATTATGCGAGTTTTAGGATTAGCGTTCACGGACTTCACTGCCAAAACTGTAGAAACGATAGTTGCATCGCCTGTTTCATCCGCGTCCAGAATGATAATCGACTTCGCACTAGAAACATTGGCACGCTTTAGATCCTCGGGGTTGGTTGAGTCACCAGTTCTAGTGATCACTTTCAGCTTGCCCAAGTTCGGGACTCGGGATCTTATTTCAGCTTCCATTAGGGCTCGGGTGGCGGAAGCGAAGATTACAACCCTTGGCTTCCGGACGTTCTCGTTAGCAATAGCTAGCTCGGAAAGAATAGGGAAAACTCGGTTTGACCAGCCAAGAATCAGGGTGTGACCGGACTCGATAACTGCGCTTTTACCCTCTTGTAACCTGGCAACCGCTCGAATGATCTGAGCTGAGATGAAACCGATAACCGCACCAGAGATCGCAATTCCGATGGCCCAGTATATGGTGTTGATTATCTGTGCGCCCCAGGCTGCCGTTGAGCCAATTCCAAGGATTTTGGTAAACGATTCCCAGAACACAAAGAAGTAAGTTGCGGGATCAAGTGGTTCATTTAGCGCAGCAACAGCTGCGATTGCTCCCTGCACCGCGGTCATCACAAAAGCCAGAATGATGATGGCTATGAATACATAGCCAACAAATACACCTGGCTTTGATAAAGAGTTGTCAAAGTTATATCTCAATCGCTTCAAGAAGCTAACCTTGTTTGCTTTCGGAGCTTCAGGTTCTCCCTGAGCTCCCTGACCGTAAGATCTGGAATTGTTTGCTTTAGACATAGCCGCTATTTTACTGACGAGTGGCTTGGCGAAACCAGTTAATCAAAGTGCGAAGTAATTGATCGCCAGACTTAATTTAGTTCAGTTGACTTTTGTTTTTTACCAGATGGTGGCAGCCGCTTCTAGTTCACTCGGTGTGCAGGTGCTGGTGTAAACATTGGTGGAGTAGCCAAGCTTCACGATCGTTGCGCAATCAGCCATTTTTTCTACCGCTGGGGGACCAACCAAACCGGTGTAAGCCTCGTTGGCGGGAATGATGTTTGAACCATACTTCAACCACTGCCTCGCGTGGGCTGCTTCGTGGACCAAAACAGAAAGCCCTACGGTGTTGCGGTAAATTTCCTCGAGAGCGGGGTCCAGTTCAATTCGCACTGGAGTCGTGTTTACTCCACCTACCCATGCGCGTCCGCAAACGTAGTAACCGTTACATAACCCGTCAACCCAACTAATGAATGAATTTGGAGCCAGGGCTGCGATATAAGAAGTAATGAATGAACGGTTGGTTTCGCCTGGTGCGACTGGGGCAACCAGTATATCTGCCGTTCCAGGTGGAGGGGCTGGAGCGGAAGGTGCAGTTGAGCCTCCCGCATCGGTAAGAGTACCTGTGGGGTTGATTGTTTTCTCTCGTGCAAGTCTTTCGTCAGCTTCTGCTGCCTGGGCAGCAGCTTCTTCTTCTGCCAGTCTTTCCATTTCTTGTAGCCAGGACGCTTGAGCAGTTTGAACTGAGGTTATTTTCTCCCCAAGAGCAACAATTTGTGTAACAATCGGCATCCAATCCGAATTAGCCACCTCGCTAATGTTTCCAATAAACAAAACAAGAGTTTCTCGAGCGGGCGTGCCGGAGGCCATTTGCGATTTGAGAGCCTTAACCGCAGCTTCTAGCTCTAGCAACTTAGTTGTTTGTGCGACCCAGATTTTTTTGCTTACTTCGATTTCAGCTAAGAGTTCTTCACGCTCTTTTTCATCCATGGTTTGACCATCGGTATTGATCACGGTTTGTTCAGAGTTCTTGATTGCTAGTTCCAGGTCATCGATACGATCTGAAATCTCATCAATGCGTTGCTCACCAAGTTCGATGGCAGTTTCGGCAGCTTCAGCTGCGGAGATTTGTCCTTGAGTATATTGCTGGTAAGCGAAGACACCAACGCCACCCGAAATTAGAGTAATGCTTGAAACGACAGCAGCAATTAGCTGCCAAGACTTGAATTTGGCTTTTAGGGTTTGTTGCTTAGTGGGCAAATTAGACTCTTGGGGCAGCGGTCTTTTTTGAGTCCCCAGCAAAAATTGAAGTTACCGAAAGATGAACCATCATGCCCATTAGCACCACAATTCCAACCGAGCTAATTGCCATCAAAACGGTGATTTCGTTGAGTGCTAGCACTAGTTCGTGATCCAATTCATACCCCTTTATAAAGCTTGTATTTCTATCAGTTTACTTCCGGTTGATACCAAACAAAGCTAGGCCCCCGATAACTAGCAGGAAAACCGGAGCCACATAGTCAAGACCTGAATACCAGTCAGTCCAGCTATTCGAGATTACAAAAATCAAGCCCAGAAGCCCCATAGCAATTAGGCTCCAGGCAATTGTCTTATTGACCTTCGGGTCTATCTTCTGAAGATCCTCGCGAGTTCTGGCCGTTAGCTGGTCACAGCTTGGGCAATTTAGGTCAGTTTCGGCCAGTTTGGCGTTGCAATTTGGGCATTTCATGGATCCAGCTTAGTTTGTTGAACGGCTCGGCGACTTGCTCTCTAGCTAATTGGGCCCTTCCGCAATAGGTTTATCTCAACAACTTGGAAGGACTGAGATTGTCAAAGTTCAAAGTTTCACGATTAGCCTTTGGGGTATGTCTTGGCCTAATTGTTACCAGCGGGTCGGTTGCTTCCTGGAGCCTTACTAGCGGCTCAACCCAGGGACCTCTCTCATCTTCACAGCAAACTTCTTCCCAAACTTCAAATTTGAGCACGTCAGATTCGAGCCAGTCAGATTCGGAAGAACTAGCTCCAGAAACTGAAGAACAGACTCCGTTTCTTGCAGCTGCAGAACCTTCGACTCCTGAGTCGCGACTAGCGAATCTAATTCTTGATCCAAACGCCGGTGGCTCACCTGAAGTTGTTTACCCAGACCCCTCTGAGCCGGAGCAACCGATTACAGGGAATCCTTCCGCGCCACAGAACTTCAGAATCACCGAAGTTGGCGATAACTTTGTTTCTCTTAGCTTCACAACAATTCCAAATGTTTCGCTGTATCAGGTATACATCCGCCATGGCGACTCATACACATCAACTGGAGTTGGCTCGGCAGGCACAGTTACATTCAGAGACCTATCGCCTGATTTTGATTATGTGACCTGTGTTTATTACCGGTTAAACGGCAAGGAATCCAACCGAGCTTGTTTGGACGTACACACAACGGGAACTAGACCAGTGGCGCCCATCAAAGCTTCAGCCCCAGCAAACCTCCAACTCTCAGCTACCCAAACCACAGTTACTGCTTCCTTTGATGAAGTTCCGGGCACTAGCTGGTACTACGTCTGCCATGTCAGCGGAGGCATGTCCTGGCAATGTGGCGGATATACGCATCTAACTCCAACCAAGGTAATCTTCCAAGACGGATCAATTTCACCCGCCACACTGTACGGGGTAACAGTCGAAGCAATAATGATGGACGGGTCACGCTCGGAACGAGCAATAAGGTACATAACCACCCCAGGAACTCCGCCACCACCACCCACGAAGCACGCAGCCCCAACCAATCTTCGAATCACAGCAATTAGCACCTCTGAGGTAACGGCAGCGTGGGATTATCCTGCCGACTCACCGATCACGGTTTGGTCATTCACTGTTCGCCAGTTAACTTCATACTCACAAACTGGAGTTGAGGGTGCGGCGCGCTCATTCACTTACAGAGACCTAGCGCCCTCTAGTGGTTACGAGATTATCCTGACTGGTCGAGACGCCAACGGAAAGAGCACCGAGGAAACACGCCTCGGTTTCTACAGCCCAGCAAACTAGACCACTCAGCGCCTAATTGGGGCGTGCTTTAGACTGGCAAGTATCTTTCAAGGAGTAGCTAGTTGCCCAAAACATTTGAGCCTGAAGCTATGGTTGGTGGCAAAATCACGAATCTTAGCCTTCGGCGTTGGCTGCACTCCTTGCCAGGCGTTGACAAGGTAGGCCTTGAAGCAAGAGCCGCTTCTCTTGGAACCAGATCCATCAAGACAACATCAAAAGCCTGGGCACTAGATGCCGCCATCAAGATGATGGATCTAACAACCCTTGAGGGTATGGATACACCAGAGCGAGTTCGCTCACTGTGTCTGAAGGCTCTAACTCCAGACCCAACCGATTTAGAATGCCCAAGGCCGGCTGCAATTTGCGTTTACGGCGACATGGTTCCATTTGCCAAGGAAGCCCTTGGCAAATCAGGTATCTATGTTGCAGCAGTTGCCACCGCTTTTCCTTCGGGAAGAGCATCCATAAACGTAAAGCTGCAAGACACCAAGGATGCGGTCAAAGCTGGAGCTGACGAGATTGATATGGTTATTGACCGCGGGGCTTTTTTGTCTGGCAACTACCTTGAGGTATACAAACAAATCCAAGCAGTCAAAAACGCTTGCCAAAGAAAAGATGGCAGCTTTGCCCACCTAAAGGTGATTCTTGAAACCGGTGAGCTGCAGACCTACGACAACATCCGACGAGCCAGTTACCTTGGAATGCTCGCCGGGGGAGATTTCATCAAGACCTCAACTGGCAAGGTAACTGTGAACGCAACCATTCCTATTACTTTGTTGATGCTTCAGGCGGTTCGTGATTGGTATGACCAAACTGGCATCAAAATAGGTGTGAAGCCAGCAGGTGGCATTAGAACCGCCAAAGACGCCATCAAGTATCTGGTGGTAGTAAAAGAGGTAGCGGGAGAAGAATGGCTAACACCAGATTTGTTCCGCTTCGGAGCTTCCAGCTTGCTAAATGATGTACTGATGCAAAGACAAAAACTAAAGACCGGAAACTACTCCGGTCCCGACTATGTGACCGTGGACTAAGAGGTAAGAAATGTTTGAATACGCCCCAGCCCCAGAATCAAGGGCCCTTGTTACCTTCCAATCCAGCTATGGCCACTTCATAGGAGGTAAGTTCACCAAGCCATCAAACACCTATAAGACCATATCTCCTGCAACCGAAGAGGTCCTTGCCGAGATCTCCACCGCAACCGCCAAGGATGTTGACCTAGCGGTCAAGGCCGCAAGAAATGCATATGAGAAGGTCTGGTCTAAGTTATCTGGTGCTGAGCGAGGCAAGTATTTATACCGAATCGCAAGAATCATTCAAGAGCGCGCTCGCGAGCTAGCTATTGCAGAGACTCTCAATAATGGCAAGCCAATCAAGGAAACCAGGGATGCCGACATTCCACTTGTTGCAGCCTGGTTCTTTTACTACGCCGGTTGGGCCGACAAACTCGATTACGCAGGCTTAGGTGCAAATCCAAAAGCTCACGGTGTTGCCGCGCAAGTAATTCCTTGGAACTTCCCACTGATGATGCTGGCTTGGAAAATTGCTCCAGCACTGGCTGCTGGAAACTCCGTTGTTCTAAAGCCAGCCGAGACCACGCCGCTGACTGCATTGATGTTTGCCGAGATTTGCCAGCAAGCAGGCTTGCCTGATGGTGTTGTGAACATCATCACAGGCTTTGGTCAAACCGGTGCTGACTTGATTGCCCACAAAGACGTCAACAAGGTTGCCTTCACCGGTTCAACAGGAGTGGGAAGACTAATTGCCAAGCAGGTTGCTGGAACAAACAAAAAGGTAACTCTAGAGCTTGGCGGCAAAGCCGCCAACATCGTCTTTGATGATGCACCGCTTGATCAAGCGGTGGAAGGCATCATCAACGGCATCTTCTTTAACCAGGGACATGTTTGCTGCGCAGGCAGCAGACTGCTTGTTCAAGAAGGCATTCAAGATGAGCTTCTAAAGAAGCTCAAGCGACGCATGGAAACTCTAAAGCTTGGTGATCCGTTGGATAAGAACACCGACATTGGTGCCATCAACTCCAAGATGCAGCTAGATAAGATCACGAAGCTTGTGAAGCTAGGGGTCAAAGAAGGCGGTGAGGCCTGGGCGCCAAATTGCGAGATTCCTAAGAAGGGCTTCTGGTACGCACCGACTGTCATCACAGGGGTAGCGCCAACCAACACCGTTGCCCGCGAGGAAATCTTCGGTCCAGTTCTTTCGGTACTTACCTTTAGAACCCCAGCCGAGGCGGTAGCTAAGGCAAATAACACTCCGTTTGGCTTATCCGCAGGTATCTGGACCGAGAAGGGATCAAGAATCCTGAAGGTTGCAGACCAATTGAACGCTGGAGTTATCTGGGCCAACACCTTTAATCAGTTTGATCCAGCCAGCCCATTTGGTGGCTTTAAAGAATCGGGCTACGGCCGCGAAGGCGGCAGGCACGGATTGCTTGCTTACCTGAAGGGAGACAACTAATGAGATTAGACGTCAAGAAAACATACAAGCTCTTTATCGGCGGAAAGTTTCCAAGAAGCGAATCAGGTCGCACCTACGAATTACTTTCTTCTAAGGGTGAGTTTGTAGCAAACGTTTGCCTGGCATCTAGAAAAGATGCCCGAGACGCAGTTGTTGCAGCTAGAGCTGCCCAACCTGGTTGGGAATCAGCAACCGCTTATAACCGTGTACAGATTCTTTACCGTATTGCAGAGATGCTAGAAGGAAGACGCGAGCAGTTCGTTGAAGAAATTAGAACTCTCACTGGAGCAACCCAAATTCAAGCCAACAAAGAAGTAGATGCCGCTATCGACTCCTGGGTTTGGCACGCCGGCTGGTCTGACAAGGTTGATTCAGTTGCCGGATCGATGAACCCGGTTGCAGGGCCTTACTTCAACATTTCAACTAACCAGCCAACCGGTGTTGTTGCAGCGTTCGCTCCGCAGGGAAGCTCATTGGTTGGACTTGTGAACACCATCGCTCCGGTGATTGTCACCGGAAACACAATTGTTGTTGTTGCTAGCGAATCACTTCCTCTTTCGGCAATTACCCTGACCGAAGTTTTGGCAACCAGTGATTTACCAGGTGGGGTAGTAAACGTGCTTACTGGAAAAGAATCTGAGATGGCTCCTTGGCTTGCTTCGCACCAGGATGTAAATGCGCTGGATTTGGAAGGGGCATCTGACCCAGTTGATCTAGAGATCCGGGGCGCTGAGACACTAAAGCGAGTTGTTAGACCAGGTTCGTTTAGTAGAACCGAATCTAAGGGCTCGCTGCAGCAGATTCTGGCCTTTATGGAAGTCAAGACTGTCTGGCACCCCAAGGGACACTAGCTACCAGCCGGAGCCTTCATCGGGGTTAGGGTTATTCCGTTATGGCTGACAAATCACAAATTCTTGAGGTTCCTTCTCCTGATCTAATCGACCAAGAGTTTCTAAGAGACGTCTTTGCATACCATCACTACATAGAGGTTCGAGTGGCTCTAGAAATAGGGGAGCAAGAACTATCAAAAACCCTGGAAGATCTTGGGTTTGCAATAGGCAGATCCTTTTCTAAAGGCAAAACCAGATTGCAGCGCATGAAGATAACTCGTTTTGGTTTTGTGGAGCAACTAGCCAAAGACAAAATGCGTGAGCACGGGCTAAGTGCAAACTGGGAGTTCGTCTTTGACTCAGCCAAGCAACGTGCGGGACTTTGTAATTACAGCGATCACAAGATATCGCTTTCAAAATACATCGTTGAGTATCACAGCATCGACCAATCAGAGCAGGTTATCTTGCACGAGATTGCCCATGCCCTTGCCGGCAAGTCGGCAGGGCATGGACCAAATTGGAAAAAGACCGCCAAGCAAATTGGCTACCGTGCTGAGAAATTTACTGGAAAAGAAATCGCTGAGCAAACAGCGAAGTGGGTCGGAGAGTGCCGGAACGGCCATCGGCATTACAGATTCAAAAGCCCTAAGGCAAAGCTTTCTTGTCTTTACTGTGGCAGGGGCTTCAATCCACGAAATGTCATTTCGTGGACCAAGCGCGCCGCTTAGTTTGCTTGGAAGTAGTTAATTACAACCAGGCTAATTAGCGCACCGGCAAAAAAGTTCAACCAGATAAATCTCTTCCAACCACTGTTAGCTCTTTCACAATCCGCATCGGTGATATTCAAATAGGGCGAAATAATCAAAAGGTATGGCAATACTGCAATTGAGGCCACCACACCATGCCAGCCAATAGTCATAATGGCCGCTGCGGATAACAAGTAGAGTACGAAGGCAAAGCGGACAGTACTTCTAGCTCCAATTTGGGTAGCTAACGACTTGATGCCAGCTTCCTTGTCGGCCCTAACATCCTGGACGGCACCAAAGGCGTGGCTTGCCATACCCCAACCCATGAAGGCTGCGATAACAGCTATTACCTTGAGGTCGGTGATTGAAGACCCCGCTAGCACTAGGCCATAGACCATTGGGCCAACAAAATGCACGGCTGAGGTAAACGAATCCAAGAAGGGGCGCTCCTTAAACCGAAGTTTTGGAACCGAGTATGCGAGCACTGCAATCAGCGTCAATAGCAACCAAAAGTCAGCAGCATCGGAACCCACCCAAAGCAAATACACAACAAACATTGCTGCGAACCCAATCGATGACCAGATTGTTATCTTGTGATACCTAGGATCCAACAGGGCACCTTCGATACCACCCTTGCGAGGGTTTCGAAGGTCGCTTTCATAATCAAATACATCGTTGATTCCATACATCAAGAAGTTGTAGGGAACAAGAAAGAAAAATGTGCCAAGAACAAGTTTTAGATCGATCTGCTCAGCGACAAATAGGTACGCGGCAAAGAACGGAAAAGCTGTGTTCACCCAAGAAACAGGTCTTGAGCTCCAGAAGAGGGAGGTTAACGCTTTCATTTTTTGACTCTACTACCGAGCCACCACCAAGTAAGTGGAATTAGAAGAGCTGCAACTAGCGTGTATGCGAAATCTTCAATTGGGGCAAAGCCAATAAAGACACCTGATAGCAAAGCAGGGTCATAAGCAACGACGCCCGATCCCACGATGAAGTTATCGAAAACCGCGGTCATCAACAACAGAGCTATGAGGGTGTAGCAAATGGTGCCCCAGTGAACTAACCAGCGATATGCAAACAAAGTAACCAGCACGGGTATAACAAATATCAGATTCAGTAGCGCGTAGCTCATCTGCCACCTGACTCTCTGGCAGTTAGGGTCTTTTGCACCCAGGTGAAAACAATCAGAGTGCTGTAGCAGAGCAGTGCTAAAAAGAACAGCTCTTCGATTGGAAACTCTGGGAATACTTGTATCCCCGTCAACAAGGTGTTGTCACCGCGGAAGAAGATCCCCGAAGCGATACCGGCGATGTCCCAAATCAGAAACAGGATGTAGGCCGGGACCATAGAAAGCAGTGAACGCTTGGCATCCACCGTGAAGGCTAGTTTGTGAGT
>JBIIME010000057.1:0-5109 GCA_044338175.1 Rhodoluna sp. | reverse complement strand
TCCCTGACGGTTGTCAGATCCTTTAGTGCTCATCCGCCAGTGCCAACTGAATGTAAACAGTTGTTAGCAGGGTGAACACATAAGCCTGTAAGAAACTCACCAAAATCTCAAAAAGAGTAAAGGCGAATCCAAATACAAATGTTCCTACGCCGAAAAAGCCAAACAGGCCATCGGCGTAGAAGACAAAGAACTGGGTTGCGCTAAAGCAGAGAACCAACAAGAGGTGCCCTGCGAGCATGTTCATGGTAAGTCGAAGAGCCAGAGTAACTGGGCGCAGAATAAAGGTCGAAAGGATCTCGATTGGTACAACCATCACGTAAAGAGCTGGTGGCACACCCGCCGGAGCAACCGCACTCTTGAAATAACCAATTCCGTGCTTTTTGACTCCCGCATAGATAAAGGTCACATATGCAGCAACGGCAAGAACAATTGGGTAGCCAATTAGCGCATTAGAGGAAATGTTGAGCCCGGGGATAATTCCGGTGATATTCAAACCAAGAACCGTGAAGAAGATAGTTGTTAGAAGAGGTAAGAACCTGTCGCCGTCCACTTTTCCTAGCTGACCGTGAGCGATGCTAGTTCTAACAAAGTTCAGTGAGATTTCCCCCAATAGCTGAAACTTGGTTGGGACAAAAGACTGGTTTTTAGTGGCTTTATTGAACTGTCTAACCCAAAGCGAAAACAGAACGATTAGAAGCAAAACCACCAAAAGACGAACCAAAATGATTCGGTTTATCGCAAATGGGGTGCCTTCGAAAAGAAGAATCTCAGGGTAGAACTCCATGATGGAGGGTCCCTTGTAATTGCCCGAGTCGTCGGTGACCGCAGCCTTGATAATCAGGCTCAGAGCGTTATCTAGCAGTGCGGTCTCCTGTTTCGGGGTGAACGAATTCACGGCGATTTACAGCGTCTCAGCGTCTAACACCGAGCCATTTATAAAAATTCTAGCAAGAAAAAAACTAGCCCTCGACCACGGGAATCCGGGCAGAAAGCACGGCAACAGTGTCAATTGCCAGCGATCCGAGGATGGCTGCTACCAGGGTAAAAAACAGCACTGGGCCGTTTATAAAATCGGCCCTAGCCAAAAACCCCACCACAAAAGCGAAGCCAATTAGCTTCACCAGCCAGCCGCCCATTACAGCCCCAAAAAAGCCTGCAAGAGAAAGCCTTCGACCAATCAAGATGCTAACCAGGGTCAAGCTAGTAAACACCAGCGCAAGGGATGCACCAATTAACGCACTTGGAACACCCTTCTGGGAGTCAACAAAATATCCGGCTACTGAACCCACCGTTGCGATCAAACCAATCAAAAGGGAGCCCTGAGCCAGGACCTTTACAAATAGTTGGTCAGCTGCTGTCATTTAGTAACTCTCTTTCTTAGCGAATTTAGTACTGGCCAAATTGTGTAGAGAAGGATAGGTATCGCAACTACCAATCCAATCAAGATCGCTTCCCGAGAAGGAATAAACAGCAGCGACAGTCCTCCAAAGGAAATCACCGCTGTCCAAAGGTAGAACACTAAAACAGAACCCACGTGGCTGTGACCCAGATCCTGCAGCTTGTGATGGATGTGACTCTTGTCGGCCTTGAAAAGAGACTCCCCTGCTCTAATCCTTCGAAGCACAGCTAGGACAAGATCAAGCAATGGAAGAATCAAGATGGCAAGCGGCAAGATAAGGGGTAAGAAAGCCGGTGCCAAAACTCTGTTTGAAACAGTCGCTGGGTCGATCTGGCCCGTGACGGCAAGAGCCGAGGTTGCCATCAGCAAGCCAAGTAGCATCGACCCGCTATCACCCATGAAGATTTTGGCCCTATGCCAGTTCAGCGGCAAGAAGCCTAGAGAAACGCCCACCACAATCGCTGAGATTAGCGAAGCCAGGTTGAAGTAGTTGGTTGGCGATGTTTGCTGGGTAATTAGGTATGTGTAAAGAAAGAATGCACTAGTTCCAATAAGCACAACACCCGCAACTAGGCCATCCAAACCATCGATGAAGTTCACTGCGTTCATAATCAAGACTGTTATAAAAATAGTGATCACCATCGAAGCGCCATAGCTACCAATAACCAGACCGCCAATCGGTAGTGATACGATTTGGACCCCCTGCCAAGCTAGGATTCCAGCTGCTATCACCTGGCCCGCTAATTTAAGGGTCCAGTCCAGGTCAAAAAAGTCATCTAAGACTCCAACAATCACAATTACGGTAGCGGCAGCAACAATGGCAATCAACCGCCCTGGCTCACTAAAAACAGAAGTGAACCAGGTCAACGAACCAGCTGCTAGCAGAGCAACAAGTAATCCTGCCAGCATTGCAATTCCACCGATTCGAGGAGTTGGGATGGTGTGTACATCGCGGTCTCGGATCTCAGGCATCGTCAAATGCTTACGACTCATCCGGATTGTGAAATAGGTTGCCGCAAAGGTAGTTATTGCCGCGATGGCAATAATGAATAAGTAAGCTCTCACTTGCTAAGCCTCAAGATGCTCCCCGAGAACCAGTTTTAGCTTGTCGACGCTAAGGGCACCTCGTCTAACTATCCGAGCTTTGCCTGCGGTTTGTAGCTCCCCGGAATCGTCCAGCGAATCCACGAGGTCAGTCATGTCCACGATTGTGGATGCCTCAGCTTTAGGGCTCGAACCACCATCCAAATAAACTTTCACCTTAGAACCAAGGTAGTTCTCAGCTTGCTGGCAAGTAATCGCAGCTGGTTCACCAGTTAGATTCGCGCTTGAAACAGCCAGTGGACCAGTTTCTTGAAGCAGTGCAAGAGCAATCTTGTGATCTGGCATTCGAAGTGCGACGGTCCCCTTGGTTTCACCAAGGTCCCAGGTAAGTGAAGGTTGCGCTTTCAAAATCATAGTTAGCGCTCCTGGCCAAAAAGTCTCTGCAAGTTTGTGGGCAAGAGATGGGATGTCTTGAGCCAGGCCATCTAGTGCGGCAGCATTTCCAATTAGAACCGGTGGTGGTGATTGTCTGTCGCGACCTTTAGCGGCGAGGAGGCTCTTTACACCTTCGTGGGAAAACGCGTCACAAGCCAACCCGTAGACAGTGTCGGTTGGAACAACTACCAACTCTTTACGACCAATGGCAACTTTGGCCAATCTCATTCCAGTAAGAAGATCGGTGTCCAAGGAGCAGTCATAGATTCTCTCCATTGCGATCCCTCCTTGGGCCCCCTAGGGCTTTAGTGCTGAAATCATTCGGTCTTTACCGGCTAGGTCAGCTCTGGTAACAATTTCTATCCAGCCCTCAGCCAATAATAGTTTACTGATCGCGCTTGACTGGGTGTCTGCGTGTTCCATAACCAGTAAGCCTCCTGGCTTCAATAGCTTAAGGGCGCGGCCTGATATCTGCCTCACCACATCCAATCCATCCGCTCCCCCGTACAGAGACATACTTGGTTCATGAAGCTGAACTTCTAAGTCAATTGGAATTGCGTCATCTGGTATGTAGGGCGGATTCGAAATTACTAAATCGACCTGTCCATCTAAGTCTTGGAGTGAATCATTAAGATCTTCATTTCTTAGATTGCCCTCGGCCAGGCCATAGCTTGCGGCGTTATCGCGCAAATAAGAAAATGCCTCTTTTGATTTTTCAACTGCAAACACAGTTGATCCTGAAATTTCGGTAGCCAAGCTGATTGCGATAGCACCACTACCTGCACAAAGATCAACAATTAGCGGGCTTGCTGAATTTGAGATCCTCTCCAGAGCAAATCCAACAACCTGTTCGGTCTCTGGACGCGGAGTGAAAACCCCTGGCCCAACTTTGAGCTCGAGGTGACGAAAGGGTGCTGTGCCTGTGATGTGCTGTAGTGGCTGCCTGGCAACACGTCTAGCAAGCGCCAACTGGAAGTTTTCTATTGAGTCTTTAGGAAATTCTTGGTTTGTTGCCGTCATTAGCGCCAGCTCAGATCGTGATATTCCAAGGCAGAAACAAGCAATGAGTTCTGCATCAACTATTGCTGAAGTGACTCCAGCTTTTTTGAGCTTGCTGGAAGATTCGGATAGAAGTTCCGAGACTAGCAATTACTTCTCGCCTAGCGCTGCCAGCCTGGCTTCTTCGTCAGTTTGGATTGCTGACTGCACAACCGGCTCCAGCGCTCCATCCATAACCTGGTCAAGGTTGTAGGACTTATAACCAGTCCTGTGATCAGCAATTCGGTTTTCTGGGAAGTTATAGGTTCTGATTCGCTCGGAACGGTCAACTGTTCTAACCTGAGATTTCCTGGCAGCGGACTGTTCGGCGTCGATGGCTTCTTGCTGTGCGGCCAAAATTCTGGCTCGCAAAACTCGCATTGCGGCTTCACGGTTTTGTAGCTGAGACTTTTCGTTCTGCATCGAAACAACGATCCCGGTTGGAATGTGAGTTATTCGAACAGCAGAGTCTGTGGTGTTAACCGACTGTCCACCAGGACCTGAGGAGCGGAAAACATCCACTCGTATTTCGTTTTGACTGATCTCGACTTCTTCTGGCTCATCAACCTCTGGAAAAACCAGAACTCCAGCTGCCGAGGTGTGAATTCTGCCTTGAGTTTCGGTAACCGGAACGCGCTGCACTCGGTGAACGCCACCTTCGTATTTAAGGTGTGCCCAAACTCCCTCGGCGGGATCGTTCGAGTTTCCCTTGATGGCGATTTGAACATCCTTGTAGCCACCAAGATCTGACTCGGTCTTGTCCAAAATCTCTGTCTTCCAACCCTTGGCGTTGGAGTACTGGATGTACATGCGAAGTAGGTCTGCTGCGAATAGGGCTGATTCGGCTCCACCTTCGCCAGCTTTGATTTCCATGATCACATCGCGCCCATCGTCTGGATCTCGCGGAATTAGTAATCTACGCAGCTTCTCGTTAGCCTCAGTGACCTTTGACTCAATAGCTGGAAGCTCGGCTGCGAAGGCTTCGTCTTCTTTAGCTAGGTCTTTTGTGGCAACCAAGTCCTCAGTTAGAGAAATCACCTGGTTGTAGGCGCTAACAATTGCGCTCACAACCGCGTAACGACGGTTGAGTTTTTTCGCCAAGGCAGGATTCTGATGCACAGACGCATCTGATAACTGTTCCTGCAGCGAGGCATGCTCAGCCAGCAGGGGCTGGACTGAATCGAGCATTATTC
>JBIIME010000026.1:0-17450 GCA_044338175.1 Rhodoluna sp. | reverse complement strand
ACACGAGCCCTTTAGACATACTTTCACCTCCAAACCTAGGTACGTCTTCCCCTACGACCTTTATTTGGTGGTTCTCCAAGGCTAGACCTAGCTGCGGAACAAGTCAAAACAAGCAGCTAAAATTGCAGCTATATGAGCAAGCTATATTTCCGCCACGGTGCGATGAACTCAGGTAAGTCAACTGCTCTATTGCAGGCTGCCTATAACTACGAGGAGCGTGGCCAAGCGGTATTGCTTGCCAAGCCAGCGGTAGACACCAAGGGAGATATGGCTATCTTGTCCAGGCTTGGAGTTGATCGGAAGGTTGATTTCCTAGTAACTCCAGAGCTGAATCTGAGAAAAGAATTTCAAAAAAGATCAACTCTGCACCGAGAAAAGACCGGCAAGAGAGTTGCCTGCCTTTTGCTAGACGAATCTCAGTTTCTAACCCGCGAGCAAGTTGATCAGGCTCTAGAGATTGCAGTTTTGGACGATGTGCCGGTACTGGCCTATGGCATCCGCACAGACTTTCTCACCAATGGCTTCCCTGGCTCACTTCGCCTACTTGAGATCGCACACAGCCTCGAAGAGCTAAAGACAATCTGTCGCTGTGGCAAGAAAGCTATGTTCAACGCAAGAAAGATTAATGACAGCTTCATCTTTGACGGCGACCAGGTAGCTATCGATGGCGAAGAAGTAACCTATGAATCGCTTTGCGCATCATGTTACTTTCGAGAAAAGTCCAACGCTAGCTCCGCGAGCTGAGTCAAGGCCTAAACAATGAACATTGTTGATATTGGGCTGATAATTGCTGGTCTGGTACTTCTTATTGCCGGTGGTGAAGCGCTAGTTCGAGGCGCAGGCACCCTTGCTTCCAGAGCAGGTATTTCTCCTCTAGTTATCGGTCTTGTGGTTGTCTCCGCAGCCACTTCTGCTCCGGAGTTTGCCGTAACCATGGGTGCTGTTCTAGGTGGCGAACCAGATCTTGCCGTTGGAAACGTGGTCGGAAGTAACATCGTAAACATTCTGCTGATTCTTGGGCTTTCAGCAGTTATTAGCCCTTTGATAATCAAGCGTCAACTGGTTCGCTTCGATATGCCAGTCATGGTTGGACTCTCGGTTCTGTTGCTAGTTGTGAGCCTCGATGGCCAAATCAGTGTGCTGGACGGGATCTTGCTCTTTGGTTCACTGGCCCTTCACACCGTGATCAGCATCCGGTTGGGACGCAAAGAAATCGTTGACCCAGCCGCGAAGCCAGACACCATGCCGCTAAACAGCAAGCCTGTGCCACTTTGGTTGGCAATTTTGCTTCTTGCCGTTGGAATTGCCCTATTGGTCTTTGGTGCTCAGCTATTGGTGACTGGTGCGGTGAGCATTGCTACTGCTCTTGGGGTGAGCAGCCTAGTTATTGGCCTAACCGTGGTTGCAATTGGAACATCTCTTCCTGAACTTGCGACTTCAATCATTGCCATAATCCGCGGTGAGACCGACATGGCGGTTGGCAACGTTGTTGGCAGCAATATTTTCAACATTGGAATGGTTCTTGGACTTCCTGCAATCATCTTCGGCCAAGGCATCCCAGTTGCTCAAGCCGCAATCGCGATCGACCTTCCCTTGATGCTAGCTACCGCCGTGGCTTTGCTGCCGATTGCATTTACTGGCTTCATAGTCGCGCGCTGGGAGGGCGTTCTATTTGTACTTCTATACACCGCATACACCCTCTACTTGGTGCTGGCATCTATCCAGCACGATGCCGCTGAAGGCTTCAGCACAATAATGCTCTGGTTCGTGCTCCCGCTGGTCGCGATGACGCTAATTGCCGTCACCTCTTTTGAACTTGGAAAACTTAAGGCAAGACGAGAGCTTAGGCGATCACAACAAAGTGGAGCGCTAACTTGAACAAGAGTTGGCACTGTTGGACTTAGTAGACTGAGCAAAGTCCCCCGAGCTCTTTTTTTTACCCAACCGGAGTAGCTAACCGAACAAAAATTGATTTGGATAAATGATGGAGTTGGAATCTAATCAACCTGAATCGAATAATTGGGCATGAGCGTGTTTTGCGATCTCAATAGAAAACTTGACTGTGGGGAGTACGGGACTTGAACCCGTGACCGACGGATTATGAGTCCGCTGCTCTAACCAGCTGAGCTAACTCCCCTCGCAATTACTAAGACTAGACGATATAAACCGCTAGCCCGCTAAGGACTGAGAGCGGATAGCTTGCAAAACAGCATCCAATTTCGACTGATGCTCTCCAGGAAGCTGGGCGCTGACCCCCATGGATGATAGAACTAGGTCCAAAATATTCTGATTCTTAGCGAGGAGCGGCCCAAATAGAGTTGTCGAGATGAAAGCATTTTCAATAAATAGATCGATGTCCTTGTCGCTGTTTCTGTACCCAAAAGCTTTGTGACCCCCAGAAGTAACCTCTCTAAACTCGCTAACCCTAGAAAGCGTTTTCAACTTTGGTAGCGCAGATAACTTCGAGCAGAAGTACTCATGTGAGGAGCCAACTAGCAGAGTTGCCTTTCCGCTCATTAGACGCTCCTGCAGAAGGTCTGCGATTGCGGAAAGCTCAGCATCGAACTCTCGCATAACAGCTCTAGACCCGTCTCCAACTAATAAAAAGTCCGAATCCACAAAATCTGTTGATGTCACAGAGTGCTGGATACCCCGCCACTCCAGCTGTTTTGCCAAGGCCTCGATGTTGCCCTGATCTCCGTTGTTGTTGAAGTATTCGGGCATAAAAGTTGCTAACTTGATCATTTCGCCAACCCCAAGTGTCTTCTCGTGCGCCTCATTGCGTCAGCTGAGAACAAAACAGTTGGACTCAGGCCACTACGCTCCAAAAACTCATCCGCCGCCTTATCGGCTTCCGTAATTATCTTGTCTACTTGTACACCCTGGTAAATAAGCCTTAGAGCTAAATCGTTAGCGTTCTTACCGCCCACAACAGCGACCCGCTTTAGCTTTGAGAAATCCACGGTCCATAGCCAACTTGGATCGTGGATATCTGATCCCGCCATAATCATCAGCGGGCTAGTCTGATCAGAAATCTCACTAAGACTGTGCGTAAAGCTAGTTGGATTCAGGCAAAGCAAAAACCTTACATCTTTGCCACGAACTGTGGCGATTTCATCTCGCGCGAATACCGGAGGCAATGCCGAAACGGTGCTTTTGACCAAATCCCAATCAGGTTCGATTAAATTCGAAAGTGCCGTGACTGCAGCAGCCAAATTCAGCGCCTGGTGCGGGGCGTCTGCATTCGTCTTGAAATCGAGTTGACGCTCGCTTACTCTTAGCTGAACCAACTGCGATCCAACGCCAATTACTTCAACTGCTGATCTAATTTCTGGGCTCGCTCCGAAGTTGAGTGCGTATGTTGGTTGAGGCGAAATGGCGGCAGACAATCCGAAACCAGTGACTTTAGCGCTGTCTGCGAATTGAGTGAGGTTTCGATCGTTTATGTTCAAGATGGCGTGATCCGAGTGGTCGTAGATCCTCTTTAATTTCTCAACAACCAGCTCTGGATCCACGAAGCGATCAAGTTGGTCGGAGTAAACATTGGTTAGAACTGCAAGGCGTGGGCGCAGTGACTCTACTAGAGCGGCGCCATGGCCCTCATCCCACTCCAGAACCACAAAGTCCGCGTCGATGTGCCCGCGATAGTCGCCAAACTGAAGGATGGCAGCGTAGAAACCCTGCTTGATGTTTGCGGTCGATGGGTTTGTGAACACTTTGTAACCATGTGCTCTCAATAACGCTACAAGTACCTGAGTAGTCGAGCTCTTGCCGGAGCTGCCTGAAACTACCACTAAACCCTGTCTAGCTGATCGAATTGCGTCCCTGAGTAAATTCGGCGCGATTAGGCTGGCTACGGTTCCAGGAAACGCAGAACCGCCACCTCTTCGAACAATCCGAATTAGAAATCTGGTAATTCGACCAATGGCTACCGCTAGGACACTACGCACTGAACTTCCAAGCCCTCAGGACCAGTTCGCTCTCGCCTGCTGCAGTGTGCAGCTTATGAAATGGAATCACCCCGTCAGTTTACCCGTGAACCCTCTAAACGAATGTGATGCTAGTGATACAAGCTATTTCCATCCCAAGACAATCTAGACAAGAGGTGAAATGATGTGGCAAAAGGTATTCGCGCTACTGCGATCCACTCATCCCCTACCTTCGCTTTCTGTTGCAAGTTTTGCTGTTCTGTTTGGAGTAAGCACTGGTTTGTCACCTGACAGGTTAGTTCTGGTCGGTCTAGCAGTTCTGGCTCAGCAGTTCTCGGTTGGTCTTTCCAACGACTGGCTGGATGCTGGAAGAGATTCTGCTGTGAATCGAACTGACAAACCCGTAGCCCAGGGGATGGTTTCACTACCTATGGTGAGAACAGCGTCTCTGCTTTCAGCAATAATCTCGCTGGCGCTGGCTTTGACACTAGGCATGCCAACTGGCTTGTGGATGATTCCAATGCTTGTAATCGGTTGGATTTACAACTTGGGGCTAAAGTCAAATGGCTTTTCAGTTGTTCCGTACATTATCGGGTTTGGAATACTGCCTGTATTTGTGACCCTTGCGGGTAAAGAACCATCACTGCCACCAGCTTGGGTAATTCTAGTTGCAGCTCTTTTTGGCATAGCTGCTCACTTCGCTAACTCACTGCCCGATCTACTCGAAGATAAACAAACTGGAGTGAATGCTTTGCCCCACATTCTTGGACAAAGATTCTCCGCAATCGTTATTGCCTTGTCGGCAGGCATAGCCTCACTTATTCTGGCAACCCAGAGCCAGAATTTGAACCAAATAATTGCGGTTATTGGTTTTGGAATAACTCTGGTGCTTACCGCAGTGGCGAGTTTCTTGTCACTAAAGCCAAAGCCTCCGAAATTGGTTTTTCATTTACTTTTAGTAGCTTCACTTGTTAACGTTGTCTTGCTAATGCTTGGCGCTTAGTTAAGGACAGCCTGAATGCCTAAGGAAGTTCTTCTCTTCTAAGCCTCTCAGCCGCTTTCTTGACACCCTTGCGCACTCGAATCTCTAGTTTTTTTGCAGCGAAGGCCACGTCGTCACGAACTTCCTCCAGTCGCTCTTTGACCTCATCCCTGGCATCTTCAGCCCGGGAGATTAGTTCCTTGCTTGCGAGTTCTGCTTGTTCGCGAAGCTTGGCTGAGCGCCTTCTAGCAAGCGCGATAGATCTGCTAAGACCCTTACTTAGGCTTCCGATAGGCAGTGAGTAGGTTGCAAGGTTGTCGGCGGTCTCGTTCTCGTCCTGCCTTTCACCACTGTAAAGTCCCTCAAATATTTTTATGGTGCGATCGATATCGTGCGACTGGATCAAGTGCAGTGAGTTTTCCGAAAGGCGATCTAGCTCTTTCTGATCGGCAGTTAACACCTTCAGTAGCCTGTCAGCAAGAGCCTTTACGTCATCTGGAGGAAATAGATAACCGTTGTCACCATCGTGAACCAAGTGAGGAAGCGCCATGGCGTCAGCAGCAACCACAGGGCGACCAGAGGCCATCGCCTCCATGGTCGCAATGGACTGTAGCTCCGCAATCGAAGGCATGGCAAATACGGTTGCTCGTTCGTAAACCTTTGGTAGCTCCTCGTCAGAGATATGACCGCGGAACTCCACAGTGTTATCAATACCTAAATCCTTAGCTAGCTGCTCTAGGTATTCGCGTTCGCCACCATCACCGACGATCTCGAGTTTTACCTTAAGCGAATTGGGAAGTAGGGCTATCGCCTTGATTAGGTTGTGAATGTGTTTCTCAGAATCAAGCCGACCTAAGTACAGAACTCTGGGTTCAGTATTTGTTGTTGGAGTGTTGTTGGCAAACTTTGAAGCTTCGATGCCACAGGAAACAGCCAATACGCCGGATAGTCCAGCTGCGCTTTCCAAGAGATTGGCGGCTTTTCTGGTTGGGGTTGTTACGACATCAGCTTTTTTTAGAATCCTGCCGGCGTCCTTCCAAGCAAGGCTCATGGCAACTTTTTCTGCCCAACGAGGAATAACAAGGGAGTACTTGATTAGGTTCTCGGGCATGATGTGGTTAGTTGCAATCACACGAATACCTTGCTGCCTTGCCGATCTCAATAGGTACCTGCCGACAATCATGTGCGAATTTATATGAACTGCGTCAGGCTTGAGCTCCCTCAGAATTCGATCGGTCTTGGCTTTCAGAGTAAAAGGCCAGACATATCTCAAAGTTTTGTGTTGGACCACTCTGTAGCTTTTGACCCGGTGAACCGTCATTTTGCTGGAATCGTGAACCTCAGTGAAGGTTCCGTACCTTTTGCTGTAAGACGGTGCAATTACATGAACTTCGTGTCCAGCCCGCACTAGACCTGAAGCTAACCGCTCTGCAAACCTAGAAGCGCCATTGATATCTGGCGGAAAGGTGTCGCAGCCAATCACCACGCGCATGCGTCTACTAGCTTTTGCTGCTTCGGTCATTTCATCCCTGAGATTGAATTTGGGGTGTCTTCAAAAGTTTACTTTACGGGGGCTTTGGGGCGCCTTCTAAGCTCCGGGTGAACTTTCGAGAGCAAATAGACGCCAAAGATAGCCAGCAGGCCAAAGCCCGAGAAGAAAGCTCCCGAACCCAAAGTAGCCTGCTGAGCCTCCCCCAGAATTCCAATAGCGATTGCAATTGCCACGATTGGATCAACAACCGTCAATCCCGCGATGACCAGATCTGGGGGTCCCGAGGCATAGGCGTTTTGAACGAACCAGCCTCCTAGCAAAACGGCTCCTAACATGCTTAAAACAGCAATAAGAGTCAAGATGTCGTAGTCCATCTGATACAAGCGTTGGATTGTCACTTTGGCAAGAGTCGCGACAAATCCATAAAGAACTCCAGCGCCAAGAATAAAAGTAAGCGCTTGGGCCTTCTTTCCAACGGTGAAAAACAGAAACGCGAAAACCACCAAGATGATCACAAAAAGAAGTAACACCCTAAGTAAGTTCTCATCGGTAAGTTCGACTTGGGCGGCAACCTGAGAAGCGGTGACCACAAAACCGCCAACTCCAAATGTGCTCAGGCCAATGGCCAAAATAGTTGCTTTATTGAGCCTGGTTTTTGTGTAGCGAGAATTTAACAACGAAGTTAAAACTAGAGCTATAGCACCAATAGGCTGAACCACAATTAATGGAGCCAGGGATAAAGCTCCGAGTTGCAAAAACATTCCCAAGAGCATCAAACCGGTTCCTGAAACCCAGCGAGGTCTAACAAGCAGCTTGGCTAACTCTTTTAGAGACAGTGAAACCTTGGGTTGGACGTGCTTTTCTCTACTAGTTGAGACAGCCTGGTTTTGAAACTGAGCGCCAAAAGCAAGAGCAACTGCGGCCAATACGGCAAGCGCAATAGCTAATAATCTAAGTTCTGGTCCCACAGCTATTCCTAAAATTTCCCAGATTCGAGCCTAGCCCTGAATTGAGCTGATTCGCCAAAACAAAAGGCTAGATTTGAGCCATGATCAGGCCAATACGCATATATGGGGACGAGGTGCTGCACCAGCGGGCCCAGCTGGTGACGGCCTTTGATCAGGAGTTAATTGATCTAATTCGTGACATGTTCGAAACCATGGAGAATGCCCCCGGGGTTGGGTTGGCCGCACCGCAGGTTGGTGTTGCGCTTCGAGTATTTGTCTATGACTACCCAGACGATGAGGACAACCCTCGAAGAGGCGTAGTGATTAACCCGACAATTACCATTGGGCCAGTTTCTGAAGACGACCCGGATGAAGAGCTTCATAGCGAAGGATGCCTTTCGGTACCCGGTGAAAGATTCTCACTGCAACGAGCGGATTGGGCCACCATCGAAGGTGTTGATCTCGAGCAAAAGCCAGTAAAGATAAAAGCCGAGGGATGGTTTGCAAGAATCTTCCAACATGAATTTGATCACCTTGAAGGAATCATTTATGTCGACAAGCTCCCAGAGGAATCCAAAAAGGAAGCTTTCAAGACCATGGCTGAACTTGGTTGGAATAGACCAGGTCAGTCTTGGCTGCCTGGAACAGATCACCTCGAAGATTAAAACCAAAGCCTAAGCAAGCTTGCAACCGCCGCCGCGGAAATCACAACGAATATAAATGGGACTCGCAAATAGAAAAGGATAGCTGCAACCGCCAAGGCAGCCGCACGTGCGTCCAAAACGATACCGTCTGAGGAGACAAATGTTTGAATCCCAACGAGTCCAGCTAGCATTGCGACAGTAAGCAAAGCAGCGAGTGAGCGAATATTCGGGTTCTGAACAAAGCGTTCAGGAACCAGGTGACCAAGTAGCTTCCAGGAGTAAACCAAAGCACTTGCTAACAGCACCCCTACCCAAAGTGTCATTTTGATTTTCCTAAAAGTTCGATAATCCAAAAAGCAACAGCAACACCAGCAGTTAGGAGAACTGGAATGCCAGCGGGAAGAAAAGCTGAAAGCAAAACAGCAGTGAAGGCTGAACCAACAGCTAGCAGCAATAACTTGGACTCTTTGAGTCTTGGCCAGATCAGACCTAAGAAGGCAGCTCCCGCTGCGGCATCCAGGCCGAAATCTGCAGGATTGCCAATGAGTGATCCAAGTAGTGCTCCAGCGGCAGTTAGCAAGTTCCAAAACACAAATACTGCTATTCCCGTAAGCCAAAAACCTTGACGCTGCTTTGTAAGATCAGGCTCTTGGGACAGCGACACCGCATTAGATTCATCTATGGTTAGCTGCGCACCTATTGGCTTCATAAGAGTTCTTAGAGAAAGAATTGGCGACAGCCTAATTGCATAGAACCCGTTTCTGACGCCAAGTAGCCAGGATGATAAAACTGCCGGAACTACTCCCGCACCGGTTGCAATAACTCCAACAAATGCAAACTGGCTCCCTCCGCTAAACATCAAAAGACTTAGCGCCATAGTCTGCCAAAAATCTAAGCCCGATGCAACCGATAGAGCCCCAAAAGAAATGCCATACAGACCGGTTGCAAAACCCACCCCGAATGAGATTGCTTTGACGCTTTGTGCTTCACTTGGCATCTAACACCCCATTCTGCATGAGCTTGATAACAAGCTCGCTTGCGCTAAGAAAGCCTAGCGAAAGAGCAACCGGTTGGTATTGCTCAAGGCTTAGCTTCGACTTGGCGCCGGCCTTTATTTTTGGCCACTCTTCGGCAAGCTTTTCAATCAAACCCTTTTTTCTGACCGGTAGTGCAATAACTGCTTGACTCAATTCGAAATTGTTTTTGAAAATTGGAGGAGTTTCGGTAAGCAACTTCACGAGTTCCGCCAGGTCAATAACCGGTTCAGATAATGCTGCGGCCTTAATCATTTTGATTAGACCTTCGGGGCCGCTATCTATACCCACCACATCGTGCATTCCCGCTCCGAGAGCTTGGACACGAAGGCTTGCAATGTCATAGACCGTGGTAAGAACCGCCTTGGGAACCTCTGACAATTCGGGATAGCTTTGCCTGAGAGTCAAGAAGGCCTCGACTCCAGTTTTGCTATCTAGCTGTTGATCGATGACAATTACATCCACCAATAAATCAGGTATTTGATTTAGTCCATCGATGCTGCCATCAGATTCGAATACAACCGTTAGATTCTCCGTGGCATCAAGGATTGCCCTCCTAGCGGATCGAACGCTCGCGCTCCAATCAATCAGGGCAATTCGAATTGATTGGCTCATTTAGCTTCTTGTCAGTCTTGCTTAGGGCGACGAATCGGGAACAGGGCCGATACGGTAAAACCAACCCCGACTACGCGCTGTGCCTCTAGGGATCCACCAAAACTCTCTACTCGCTCACGCATAGCCGTGATTCCAGGTCCGATAACTTTTTCTAGGAGATTGTCGATGTCGTCGGTGGCGTCATAAGGAGCTGGTAAGCCATTAGGGCCGACAGCGCTTTTTCTAACGACCTCGACACCGTTGTCTCGAATGATTACCTGAAGGCTTGTTTCAAACCAGGATATTTCAACAGTTGCCATTGTGCCCTTGGGGTTGTGCTGGCGAACATTCTTGATTGCCTCAAAAACTATCCGGTAGATTGCTAGCTCCATTGAGCTATCCAATTTAACCTGTGAGCCCGAGTAGCTAACCGCCATGTTGTAACCGGCTTCCCGCATGGCTAATGCAAGAGCCGAAATGCTTTCCAGAGTGGGAGGCGCGGTAGAGATCATGGTTCCACGATTAATGGTCTCGTAGAGCCTTCTAAGTTCGGCATGAGCTGCCTTTGCACTAAGCAACACTTTGTCCAAGGCCCGCAAACCCGCAGCCGGATCTAACTTGGCTGTGTATAAACCAGCTTCGGCGTTAGTGATTACCGAAGAAATGTGCTGCACAGCACTTTCGTTCATATCCCCAGCCATCTCGAACCGCTTGGCTTGCTCCGCTAGCTCAAGAGAGATTTCATCTTGCTGGGAGTTTGAGTATTTACGGTTGCCTTGGAATTGCCTCTGAAGATATTGCTCACGCAGTAGCCGACCGCCAACTGCAGCCAGGCCAATTAGGCTACCTACAAAGATCGATCCGGCTATAAAGAAAACTAGTCTTCCCGAGTCAGTAAATTCGATTATCCCCAAGTTCGGTAGCGAAAGATTTGGGTTATAGGAAGCGCTTGCAACAATCAAAAATGATGTAGCGCTGACGGCCAGAATGTTGATAACACGCCAAGGATTAGCCGTGAACACGCCGGCAACAAAAGCAACGACTGCAAGAGCAAGGTTTCCAAAAGAAGGCACCGCCGAGAAGCCAATATGTAGGGCGGCTCCGACAATCAGCATTACGCCCGTGAGGTAGCTGTATTTTCTGACAAACAGCGAAGCTAGTGCAAATGGAATAGATAGAAGAAAAGAGCCAATTCCGCCGGTAAAAGCGTTGATTCCGCCGAATAGTGCCAGGAGTGTTAGAGAAAGAGAAATCTCTGGAACCCATTTGGTGTCTAGTATCCAGCGAATCAAGCAGGCTCCCAAAAACTGGTTTGATGTGATGAGGAATTCTCTGGCTCCCCGGCTTGGACTCGAACCAAGAACCTATCGGTTAACAGCCGATTGCTCTGCCAATTGAGCTACCGAGGAATGCTTACGCAGCCTCCAACACTACCAAAAATGCGGGCATTGATAAATCAGTAGCCCAAGGCAGGGCTAACCTTGCCCACCCAAGCGCCGTTTCCTAGAAAAGCCTTAACGTTCTGCTCAATTCGAGTGGCAAATAGCCTGGTGACTATCTCTTTGGTGTCAGCGGTGTGAGGGGTCAAAATAAGGTCGTCACGGCCAAAAAAGGCATGTCCGGCTGGCAGCGGTTCCGGGTCAGTAACATCCAATCCCGCACCGGCTAGACGGCCATCCTCCAATGCTCGAATTAGATCATCGCTAACCACGATTGGACCCCTGGCAATATTCACAAGATATGCAGTGGGTTTGAAAAGTGAGAGCCTCTCGTAATTAAAAAGACCTCGAGTCAGATCAGTAAGCGCACAAGAAACAATCACAAGATCAGCCTCGGGTAGCAGGCTCTCTAGCTTGTCGAGCCCGGCAATGGTCTTGGCGCCAGCAAGGGCAAGGTCTGGGTTGTTTCTGACAACAGTAATCTCTGCCCGAAAAGGCGTAAGTAGCCTTACAAGCTCTTCTGAGATTCCACCCGCGCCAATGAGCAAAACTTTTGAGTCATAAAAGCTAAAGGCTTCTTTCCTGCCCCAACTAGAAGCCTTAATCCGAATGGGAAGCTTTCGACCGAGGGCGAGTGCGAGCATCAGTGCGTGCTCGGCTACCGGTTCTTTGTAGGCCCCCTTGGCGCTGGTGAAAAATACATCTTTGTCGAGTAGATCTGCAAACGCATCGACTCCCGCAAATGGTAGCTGCACCCATTCCAATTGAGGATTGTCATCGATCATTTTACCGAGGGCCTCGGGTGAAGAGTAATCTGTCCAAATTAGCCCGCGAACCTCAGCACCCATTGGTGCAAGATTTGCTCCAGCAAGTTCAAGCGCCTTAGCGTACTCAGGAAACACCTTTGGCTCGATTGCAACTAAATTGTTAGCCACCCTGTAGAGCCCTTCTTCGCTGTTCGATGTCCATAAGCTCTTTTTGAATCTCAGCAATCTTGGTTGAGTCTGTTGGCTCGGTTTGACGGAGAACAGCCTGCAAGGAAAGCTTCTGTCTGGTGAGAAGATTTATAAAACCACTAACGACTACTCCGTCGATGTATCTCTTTAGCTCTTCTGGTGAGCTCGCAGGAAGTGCTGTGGCCGCAATTTCCCTAAGGCTTTGATGAAGCGCCGGATCAAGTGATTCGGAAAGCTTCACTAGCCAGTTCGAATCCTTGCGCTGTGAAGCATGGGCTGAAAGGGCCGAGGCGATCATGGAGTGAACCCTTGCCAAGAAATCCCCCGAGACTAGGTCCATGAATTTACCTTCTTCGACTTCTGACGGGTGTTGAACTAGAACTTCAAGCAATTGCCGTTCGAATCGAATGGTTGGGTCTCTAAGATCTGGTACCTCAAAGGATTGCACCGCAGGCTCTACGGAAATGTCTTGTCGCATAGGCGCCACCGCTGCTGCGACCTTCTCCTTGATGGCTCGGTCAACCAAAGCGCTAACTTCCGATACGTCTAGGTTTACCCAGTTAGCAACTTCTCGAAGGTATACAGATCGCATGGCAGAGTCACGAATGGTTGCAATGACATTGGCTGCAGCTCTGGCTGCACCGACGCGACCTTCCACACTGGATAGGTCAAAGTTCTTTAGCTTCTGCTTGATAGCAAACTCATAGATTGGTTTCTTGCTTTCAATCATTAGCTGGACGGCTTCATCGCCTTTTTTTACCCGAAGATCCGAAGGATCTAGCCCATCTGGTCCCACCGCAATGAAACTATTGGCGTGGAACTTATCAGCATCTGCAAAAGCACGCATGGCCGCCTTTTGACCTGCTTCGTCAGGGTCGAAAGTAAAGATAACTTCCGCAGGGTTATCTACGTTTGCAGACAGCATTCGATTCAAGATTCTGATGTGTTCTTCGCCAAATGCGGTCCCGCAGGTTGCAACTGCGGTGGTGACTCCAGCTAGGTGGCAAGCCATCACGTCGGTGTATCCCTCGACTACAACTACCTTTTGCGACTTCGAAATATCCTTCTTAGCAAGATCAATTCCGTACAGCACCGCTGACTTGTGATACACCGGAGTTTCAGAGGTGTTTAGGTACTTGGGTCCCTGGTCGTCATCAAATAGTTTTCTGGCACCAAAACCAATCACCTGATTAGAAGTGTCCCTTATTGGCCAAATCAGTCTTCCGCGGAACTTGTCGTAAAGACCTCTCTCTCCCCTCGAGGCTAGAGAGGCAAGTACTAGCTCGTCCTCCGTAAATCCCAAAGTCTTCAGGTGATCAACTAGGTTATTCCAACCCTTAGGTGCAAAACCCACCCCAAATGTTTCTGCAGCTGATTTATCAAAGCCACGGGATTTCAAGAAGTCTCGGCCGGTAGTTGCAGCATCAGTTCCAAGCTGCTCAGCAAAGTATTTCGAGGCTGCCAGGTTGGCTTCATAGATTCTGGCTTTCTGTCCCTGGTCTGGAGCATTTGAGCCAGCTTCGTAGGTAAGTGTGTAGCTGGCTTTTTGAGCTAGGTTCTCAACCGCCTCGTAGAAGCTAAGTGATTCCATTTCCTGTAGGAACTTGTAAACATCGCCGCCGGCACCACAACCAAAGCAGTGATAAAAGCCCTGCAGGGGCCGCACATTAAATGACGGAGACTTCTCCTGGTGAAACGGGCAAAGCCCCTTCAGGCTTCCCGCACTTGCTGGCTTTAGCGCAACGTACCCGCCAATAACATCGGCGATGTTTACTCGAGCTTTAACTTCCTCGATGTCTCTTGCGCTTATTTTTCCGGCCACTTGATAATCCTATTTACTCACTAGTTCATGGTGCAGGCTAAGAGCTGATACGTCAGTAAGGGATGCCACTTGGTCAACAATCACACGGTGCTTTTGCTCGTCGGTGGTTGCTTCCTGCCAAGCGCTGGTGCAGTAAGAATCTAGATTCTTGCCGTTGGCTGCTAGCAGCGCATCTGCAAGCTCGGAAAGAATCGCCCTTTGCCATTGGTAGTAGGGCTGCCTTTTCTCGTCTGACATCAGATAGGCCGAGACAATTCCCTTGAGAACAGCAATCTCGGCCCTGACCTCTGATGGAACTACCAGGGCTCCCTGGTATCTAACTAAGTGCTCGGAAGCGTTTGCCAATTCTGTTTGGTCTGTGGTTCTTCTGACAAATGAGCCAATCAAAGCACTGGTTAGGTTCTTCAGGGTTGCCTGATCCTTAATTTCGCCACTGTGACTTGCCAGCCAGTAACTATTTGAGCGCAACCTAGCAAGAGCTGCTTCGAAATCTGAAGCAACCAAATCAGACCCGTCCCACTGGGCTATTTTTTGAATAAGCTCAGCATCAGACGATGTGGAGTTGATCTCGACTAGATTCACGTATCCCGAGACGATGGCATCTTCGAAGTCGTGAACAGAGTATGCGACGTCATCTGCAAAATCCATAACCTCGGCTTCGATGCACTTGCGCATTGGTGTCGCACCGGCTCTGAGGAATTCGAAGACTTCTTTGTCGTCCTGGTAGTAACCGAATTTGACTGAGTAGTCTCCGCCAGTTTCAGCCTGACCTGACTCTCGTCCCCACGGGTACTTGCAAGAGGCATCCAGCACTGCGCGAGTCAGGTTTAGACCCCGGCTTCTTGCATGGCCGTCAAATACTTTTGGCTCGATTCTTGATATCAATCTAAGAGTTTGAGCGTTACCTTCAAATCCCCCGAAGTCTGACGACCATTCGTTGAGAGCGGCTTCGCCGTTGTGACCAAAAGGAGGGTGCCCCAAATCATGAGCCAGGCAAGCGGTATCAACTACATCTGGGTCAATTCCTAGCTCCTGGGCCATCTCACGTCCCACTTGAGCAACCTCAAGCGAGTGAGTAAGTCTGGTTCTGGCAAAATCACCATTTGAAGGCGAAAGCACCTGCGTCTTTGCGCCAAGTCTTCTAAGCGCTGAAGAGTGTAAAACTCTGGCTCGATCTCTTGCAAATTCACCTCGCTTGATTGAGCCCGAGCGATCTTCTGGGACAAATCTCTCCTGGTCTGATTCTTGATAACCTCGGCTAATCATTTAGCCACCCGAAACGCTGAGTTCAGCTTCCAAAAGCGAAAGCCTCGCAGAGTCTTCAAGCTCTCTGGAATCCAACCAGCGCTCAGGCAGTGCGCAGCTCTTCATTCCACCCGCTCTTCCTCTTGGGCCCTCCGCTTCGTCTCCCGGGTAGGGCATGGTTCGATCAAGAGTTCCAAGAAGTTCATCCATCTGGGTCAGGGTTTCAACGCTTGCAAGCGATGCTCGCAAAGACCCGCCAACTGGGTAGCCCTTGAAGTACCAAGCGACGTGCTTTCTAATGTCCCTGCAGGCACGTAATTCATCTCCGAAGAACTCAACCAGCAGGACCGCGTGCTGCTTGAAAGCATCTGCGACCTCTCCCAGATTTGGCTGCACCTGATAATAGTCAATGCTGGCATTGGGGTTCTCAAGGTATGACCTAAAGGCGTTTTCTAAATCTGCAAAAAGCCAAGGTCTTCCAAGACATCCTCTACCAACAACCACTCCATCAACACCGGTTTGCTTCATCATGTTTACGGCATCCTGCGCAGACCAGATGTCTCCGTTTCCAAGAACTTGAACATCGGGTAATGCGGCCCTTAGTTCTGCTATCGCGTCCCAGTCAGCTTTGCCAGAGTAGTAATCAGCAGCGGTTCGACCGTGAAGTGCAACTGCCGCTACTCCGGCATCCCTTGCCGCTTTTCCAGATTCCAAGAAAGTAAGGTGATCGGCGTCGATGCCCTTTCGCATCTTCACGGTTACAGGAATATCCCCAGCTGCCTTGACGGCGTTTTGAACAATTGCTTGGAAAAGATCTTGCTTCCAAGGAAGAGCTGCTCCGCCACCTTTCCGGGTGACTTTTGGAACCGGGCAGCCAAAGTTTAGATCGATGTGGTCGGCGCGATCTTCGGAGACCAACATAGTGACTGCGTCTGCGATGGTTTTTGGATCAACACCGTATAACTGCACAGAGCGAACCTTTTCGCTCTCGTGGTGACCGATTAGTCTCATGGACTCTTCAGTTCGCTCCACAAGAGCCCTGGAGGTAACCATCTCAGAAACGTAGAGCCCTCCACCAAAGCCTTGGCAGAGTCTTCGGTAAGCGGTATTTGTGATGCCAGCCATTGGAGCAAGAACCACCGGGACATCGATTGCTATGTTGCCATAGCTTAAAGCCGGTTTAGTTTGTGCCTGCATGAATGATTAGACCAACTTCTCGGCCAGGTAACCCTTTAGCTTGTCTAAAGAAACTCGCTGCTGCTCCATGCTGTCTCGCTCACGGACGGTAACCGCCTGATCCTGCAATGATTCAAAATCAACAGTGATGCAAAAAGGAGTTCCGATTTCATCTTGCCTGCGATAGCGGCGGCCGATTGCTCCCGAGTCGTCAAAGTCAATATTCCAACTCTCACGCAAATCGTTGGCTAGCTTTCTGGCAACTGGCGAAAGGTCTTCATTACGAGAAAGTGGAAGAACCGCGGCCTTGACTGGCGCCAACCTGTAATCCAAACGCAGCACGGTTCGAACGTCCACGCCACCTTTAGTGTTTGGCGCTTCGTCCTCGGCGTAGGCGTCGACTAAGAACGCCATGAGAGATCTTGTTAGACCCGCCGCTGGCTCAATTACATAAGGAGTCCAGCGCTCATTGATGCCCTGGTCGAAGTAGCTAAGGTCAACACCTGATTCTCTTGCGTGAGTTGCTAGGTCGAAGTCAGTGCGGTTAGCAACACCTTCGAGTTCACCAAACTCACTTCCAGGGAACCCAAAGCGGTATTCGATATCGACTGTGCGCTTGGAATAGTGAGAGAGTTTTTCCTTCGGGTGCTCGAACAACCGAAGGTTTTCAGGGTCTATTCCAAGATTTACATACCAGTTGAAGCGCTCTTGAATCCAGTACTCATGCCAAGTCTCATCTGTGCCTGGTTGAACAAAGAATTCCATTTCCATTTGCTCAAATTCGCGAGTTCTGAAAATAAAGTTTCCGGGAGTAATTTCATTGCGGAAACTCTTTCCGATCTGACCAATTCCAAATGGCGGCTTCATGCGAGCCGCTCCTAGGACGTTGGCGAAGTTTACGAAGATTCCCTGAGCGGTTTCTGGCCTTAGGTAGTGCATGCCAGATTCATCTTCAACAGGTCCCAGGTGGGTCTTTAGTAGACCATTGAACTGCTTGGGTTCGGTCCAGGAGTCCCTCGTGCCACAGTTAGGGCACGCGATGTCCTTCATGGACTCTGGAGCGCGGCCCTTTTTCTCTTCAAAAGCTTCCTCGAGGTGATCCTGGCGGAATCTTTTGTTGCAGCTGGTGCACTCAATTAGTGGATCAACAAATTCTTTTACGTGTCCGGATGCTTCCCACACTTTTCTAG
>JBIIME010000028.1:0-16592 GCA_044338175.1 Rhodoluna sp. | reverse complement strand
TGAAGTTAGTGTCACCGGTGTTGTATGTCGGTGCAGCTGTAACTTCTCCACCTGCAGCTTCGAAAGCCTCAGTTACGAAACTAGCAAGACCAGTTCCGTAGGAGTCGTTTAGAACGATCATTCCAAGTGTCTCGTGACCATCAGCAGCGATTAGGTTACCAAGAACCTCACCCTGTAGAACGTCAGAAGGAGCAGTACGGAAGTAAAGTCCCTTGTCGTCGTAGGTGCTAAGCGCAGCAGATGTGTTTGCAGGTGAGAACTGAACTACTCCAGCTCCAACAACCTGGTCGATGAACTGCAATGAAGTACCAGATGAAGCAGCACCAATGATTGCGTTAACGCCAGCGTTTAGAAGACGAGGAATCTCGGTCTCGTATGCCTTGTTGTCGGTGTCACCAGAGTCTCCCCAAGTAACCTCAACCTGAATACCCTTGTCAGCTTCGTTGATCTCCTTGATAGCAAGAGCAACACCAGCTTCTTCAGGTGGGCCTAGGAAGGCCAGGTTTCCGGTCTGCGGAAGTGCAGTACCGATCTTTAGTGTTAGCTCGCCGCCAGCAGCGCCACCGTCTCCGGTTGCTGCGCAACCAGAAAGAACCAAAGCCGCAGCGGCTAGAGTAGCAACTGCAGTAGCGGTCTTCCTGTTACGACGAGAGAATGAAAATGAGCTCATTTTTCTCCTTTATATAATGGTTTTTGAACCATTTCCTAAGATATGGTTCAAGCTCCCAAGTATAGATTGGCTGAGTTTCGAAAACCATAGCCTTCAAGCCCCACTTCACTCTTCAGGAATCCGTAGGTTTGAAATCGCCTAAAAATAGCCAAAAAAGCGTGTATTTGTAGCCAAAATGGCCAATTTGCTTCGAAATCAGTTGTCAAAAACCTCTTTTTGGGCTTTATTACAATTCGGTTTCAAATCTACAACTAGTCTCCATTAGGAGATCTGAGGAGTTGTTTGCTTACTCCTATTGGTTAGCTGCCGGAGGGCATCGAAAGACAAAATGGCCAGGGCTAGCCACACCATAATGAACCCAAACCAGCGAGCTGGTGCCATTAGCTCCTGAAAATAGAACAGCCCGAGTAAAAACTGCAACGTTGGGGTCAAATACTGCATGAACCCGATGTAACTTAGCGGAACGCGTTTAGCGGCAGCGCCAAAAAGCAACAGTGGAATAGCAGTTAGGAATCCATAGGCCGCTAAGCCAAGCGATGGTAACAATCCGGCAGATCCAAATTGAATCTCAGAGAAGGTAGCTAGAAACACCAGCTGGGCAATTCCCAAAGGAAGCAGCATCGTGGTTTCGATTGTGAAGCTATTGAGTGCAGAAACTTTCCCACCCAAACGATTCTTAGCCAAGCCATAAATCCCAAAAGAGAAGGCAAGCAAAAGTGCGATTACCGGTGGCTGCCCAAGACTAAAAGTCATGACCAGCACTGCAGCAGTGCCGAGACCAACTGCTACCCATTGAAACACATTTAGCTTTTCTTTTAGAAATATTGTTGCTAGCGCAATGGTCACCAGTGGATTTATGAAATACCCGAGCGAGGCCTCGATTACATGTCCGTCGGCAACGGCAAAGACATATACTTGCCAATTGATATAGATAACAACGGCAGCAAGCGATATCCAAAGAAGCTGTTTGGGTTGACTAAATACTGCACGGTATTCAGCAAGCTTTCTGGTAATAAGGATTGCACCAATTCCAAAAACGAAACCAAAGATTACTCGCCAAACTACAATCTCAAAAGGTTCAGCGAAAGACAGTGCTGCGATGACAATTGGGAAAGAGCCCCAAATTAGGTAGGCAGAAAGACCGTAGCCAATACCTTTGCCTATCGCTTTCTCACTCACACACTAAATCTAGGGGTAAATAAAAACCCCACAAGCAAGCTAGCCTGTGGGGTTTTTACAGAAAACGACTACTTGGTTACGATCGCCAATACGTCTCTGGCAGAAAGTACTAGGTACTCCTCGTTGTTGTACTTAAGCTCAGTGCCTCCATACTTGGAGAAAATCACCATATCGCCAACTGAAACATCAACTGGGATTCTTACTCCCTTGTCGTCAACGCGTCCTGGCCCAACGGCGATAACTTCAGCCTCTTGGGGCTTTTCCTGAGCTGTGTCGGGAATTACCAGACCTGAGGCAGTTACCTGCTCGGCAGCTACCGGACGAACAACAATACGATCTTCAAGCGGCTTGATCGAAACCGACATTATGACCTCTTCTTTGTCTAAGTTTTAGGTGGATTAGCACACTCAAGGTGAGAGTGCTAACTAAACAATAGCACGGGAAGAGCTGCCCGGCCAAGGCGGGCTTGGTAGCCTGTAGCGATGGAGCGCGAGGACTTTATTAGGCTAGCTAGCCCTGGAGGCCAGCTATTACTTGATGAGCTGGTCTACTCCTCCGATACCGACGTTCTCAAGATGGTGGCACAGCTTAGAAAAGCGGGCCATGATCCAATGACAGTGGCGGCGGCCCTAACCCAGGCAAAGCTTCGAAAGAGGGCGGTAGCCAAGTTTGGTGATTTTGCCCAGGGCATGCTCTTTACCGAGGCCGGATTGGAGCAGGCTTCGAGGCTCAGAGTGGCTGCCTTGCACGCTGGAAGGTTTCGGGCAGCGGGCATAAAAGAGGTGGCAGATTTGGGTTGTGGAATTGGTGCCGAATCAATGGCTATGGCCGCACTTGAGATTAGAGTCCGAGCCTTTGAAATTGATGAGGTGACAGCAGCCGTTGCTACCTACAACCTGGCAGCCTTTGAAAACGTCACGGTGGAGCAAGAAAATGTTGAGGAGCTGGATCTTTCCCAGTTTGAAGCACTTTTTCTGGATCCAGCTCGCAGAGATCTGAAGGGGCCCAAAAGAGCGGAGGCCCAGAGGCATTTTGACCCAGCGAACTACTCACCGAATTTTGATTTCTGTCTCGCGGCCGCCCGCACTAAACCAACCGGGATAAAACTAGGGCCTGGCCATGACAAACGCCAAATTCCAACTGATGCTGAGGCGCAGTGGGTTTCTGTTGAAGGCGATTTAGTTGAACTTGGATTGTGGTTTGGTTCACTCAAGCGCAACAAAGTTGCGCGCTCGGCACTATTACTGGACTCTAATGGCCAGCAAGAGATCACTTCTTCTGAGGCTGACAGTCCTAACGCACCACTTGGTGAGCTAGGAAAGTATGTTTACGAACCCGATAACTCTCTCATTCGCTCTAGATTGATTTCGGATTTTGCCGCACCTCTCGGATTGCAAATCATAAGCCCTGACATCGCGTACCTGACTTCAGATGAAAAAATTAGCTCGCCGTGGATGCGCGGCTTTGAAGTAATTGACAACCTAGTTTTTGATCGCAAGCAGCTGAAAGCTTACGTAAAGAAAAATGGAATTGGTGTTTTGGAAATCAAAAAGAGGGGTTCCGATATATCACCCGAAGAGCTGCGGCGTGAGCTCGCCCCTAAAGGGGAAGGCGCCGCCACCCTGGTAGTTACCAGAGTGGGCGACGCCCACCGAGTGCTAGTCACACAACCCATCAGCTGACTAGAAGTTTTTTGTTAGTAGTCCCAACCCATTCGGTTTCCCATGTCCATTCCGTAGCGCCCCTTTAGGTAAGTTCCGGCAATTAGGAATCCAATGCTCGTGAGAACCCAGAAACCGATTGTTACGTAACCCACGATGGTTCCGGCCAACGCCAAGCCACGTCCGCTTTCGCGAGATTTCTTGATCTGAGTCAAAGCCACGTGACCAGTGATGATAGCTGCTATCGCTCCAATGGATGTTAGTGCCGAAGCGATTGAAACAACCGCCAGGGTGTTTAGTTTTGTGAAATCAAACTTCTTATCTTTGTCGGCCATAGTTGGCTCCTTCTGTTGGTTTACCTGTTTCTATTTGAGCACTTCAGGCTGTGTATAGAGTCCGGTTTAGCCGTTAGTAGGCTGTGAGAATAAACGGCAAGGTCTTGGCCACACTTGCTAGAACCGCCATAATTAGAGAAATTGGTGCTGGGAGATTTCTGCATGGAACTAGGTAACTGGGTTCTCTACCTTCTAGCAGTAACCGGCCTCACGCTAACCCCTGGCCCTAATGGCCTATTGGCCCTAACTCACGGGGCCATTTACGGCCGCAGAAAGACACTTTCGACCATTTTGGGTGGCTCTGTTGGATTCGCCACCGTCATTGCCTTGTCGATGTTTGGAATCGGTGCCCTGCTAGCAGCATCAGTTGAGATACTCACGGTGCTTAAATTTGTTGGTGGAGCGTACTTGATTTGGCTTGGAATTTCAGTTTGGCGCTCACCTGCGATTGGAACGCAAGATACCAAACCGGTTAGTAATGTGAAGGGATCTTACCTTTTTAGACAGGGTGCTCTAGCGGCACTCACTAACCCAAAAGGAATATTATTTTTTGTGGCATTCTTGCCGCAATTTATCGATCCAAGTATTTCTCTATTCGCGCAATTTGTAGTTATGGCGATGACTTTTGTTGTCATTGAGTTTATTTACGAGTACGTGGTAGCTTCGCTTGCCAATACCTTAAAGCCTGCCTTAGCCAAGTTTGGGAAACGGGTAAACCAGGTCTTTGGTGGAATTTTCATAGCAATTGGAATTGCTCTGCCGCTTCGCGGCTAGAAATCAATAGTCGAGTAAACCCCAAAGTCAAGATCATTTGGTTTCACGCCAGTCATGACCATCTGAGCGCCAAGCGATGCAATCATCGCACCGTTGTCTGTGCAGAGAGAAAACGCTGGGATCCGAAGTTCGACTCCTGCCTCGGCACACCGGGTCGCTGCGACTTCGCGAAGTCTCGAGTTGGCCACAACGCCGCCTCCAAGAATTAGTCTTGGAACATCGTTATCAAGACAGGCATTGATGGCTTTTGTGACCAGCACATCGACAACTGCCTCCCGAAACGAGGCGGCAATGTCAGGAACGGAAATTGGCTCGCTCTTCGATTCGGCAAGCTCAACGTGCCTGGCAACGGCTGTTTTTAGACCCGAGAAGCTGAAGTTGTAGCGGTTATGTTCCATGTCCTTGGGTAGGCTCAGTCCTCTTGGGAACCGGATGGCCTTTGGGTCGCCTTCCTTAGCTGCCTTGTCTATCTCGGGCCCGCCCGGATAGGCCAAGCCAAGGACCCGCGCTACCTTGTCAAAGGCCTCACCTGCGGCATCATCCACGGTCTCGCCAAGCAATTCCACGTCATTCAAGATGTCCCGAACTAGCAATAAAGAGGTGTGACCCCCGCTTACCAGTAGCGCCACAGTTGGGGTTTCGAGCTTTCCGCGCTCCAAGATGTCCACCGCTACGTGAGCAACCAGGTGATTCACCGCGTAAATGGGCTTATTCAAGGAGACCGCTAAGGCTTTAGCCGCACCCACCCCAACCATTAGGGCTCCTGCGAGTCCCGGTCCATTGGTTACAGCTATGGCATCAACCTGATCAATTGAAATGTTTGCATCAGTTAGTGCTTTGGCTAAAACTGACTCTAAAGCCTCTAAGTGTGCACGGGCAGCAATCTCAGGAACCACACCACCGAATCTTGCATGCTGATCCATGGAGGATGAAATCACATTGGCAAGTAACTTGTTGCCCTGAACAATTCCAATTCCGGTTTCATCGCAACTTGTTTCAATTCCCAAAACTATAGGATCAATCATTTCTCACCCTCCAAATCAAGACGCATCACAATTGCAGCAACGCCATCTGGTTGGTAATAATTTTCACGTCGGTCAATAGCTATAAAACCAAGAGAGCTATACAAACTCTGCGGTGTTGGTTTATCCTCACGCACTTCAAGAAAAACTTCTTTCGCTTTTTGCTCTCTGGCAAAATCTAGAAGACTTTCCATAAGCTTTCGCCCGATTCCTTGGTTGCGATGGCTTTCGCTAACAGCAATGGTTTGAATATCAGAGCTAGTTGAAGTAGGCAGTTTGCTTAGGCCCGCGTAGCCGATCAAGGAATTACCTTCTTCGGCAACAACGTAGCTTGTGTGCGCTGCAAGTAACTCACTTTTCATATTTGATTTAGACCAGGCATCGTTACCAAAACATGATTTTTCAATCTGCATTATGTTCTCTAGGTCAGCTTCTGAAGCAATCCTTACTTGATGACTCATCCAGAAACCTTCTTAGGGTTTGAGTATGTGGCATCCGGCTCCCTGAGGTAATTGGCCTGGATGGGGCCCGCCGGGCCGCCTTCTAGTAGCTGGGCAATAGCTAGCAACCCCACGGAAGCGGCGGAAACCGGCTCTGAAACGAGCTGATACTGCTGATCTTTGCCTAGGAGCCGGGCTTCGAGATCAGCCTGCTTGCTAACACCTGGGACCAACAGGGCCTTAGGGATCCCGTTAGGGCTTTTGCTTTGATAGAGCGCATAGTAAACCTCAGACCTTCGGGCATCTGCGATGACCAAGGTTGGCTCAGCAAGGTCTAACCCAAAAGCAATCGCGTCTAAAGAGCCAACGCCATGAAGAGCCGCGTTCGAACCAGCCGCAAACATTTTGGCAGCTGCAATTCCTACTCTCAGTCCAGTGAAAGGTCCAGGTCCAATCCCGACAGCTACGTCGGTAACTTCAGCAGAGCTGACACCTGATTGCTCGATACAGCTAGCAATAAGTGTCCCGATGTTTTCTGCGTGACGCATTGGATTTGGATCTGCTGCCTGAGCTACAACTTGGCCATCAGCCAGAACGGCAACAGAGGTGCCCTGCGAGGTGTCGATTGCTAAAATGACCTGCTTCATTTTGTCTCACTAAGAAATTTAGGGACATCGCTAAATCTGCCTTGACCGGAAACTGTTAGCTTACGTTCTTCGGATTCAAGAAATCTTTCAATGTTAATTTCGAGCAAAGATTCACTGAGGCCATCAGTAAAATCCTTACCCCACTCGATCACAGAAATTGAGTTTTGGTAATCAATATCTAAATCATCTAATTCTCTAGGGGCAGACAATCGATAGGCATCGATGTGAACAAAAGGTGTGTTTGATGGTGTTGGGTGAGTTCGGGCAATCAAAAATGTCGGCGAGGAAATGCTTCCTTGAACTCCGACGCCTTCTCCGATTGCTTTAGTTAGGGTAGTTTTTCCGGCACCCAAGACACCATTTAGGGAAATCAAATCTCCTGGCTTCAATAATGAACCCAACCGAACGCCAAGCTCATGCATCTGATTTTCGTTCTCAATCACAATCGAAAGTTGCTTAGCGTTACTCAACGAAAGACCCGCTTTGCCCGGCCGCCCATCTTGGTAACTATTTCATAATTAATGGTGCCGGCGGCCCGGGCTAGATCTTCGGCACTTGGCTCGCCCTTGGTGCTATCGCCGATGATTACGACCTCATCGCCGACCTCGGCGCTGTCGGTTCCTAGATCCAGGATGAACTGATCCATGGCCACCCGAGCTAGAACTGGGTACTTCTTGCCGTTTAGTGACACTTCAGCTTGCCCAGTGGCCACCCTCGGGAACCCCTCGGTATAGCCAAAAGGCACCAGGGCTAGCGTAGTTTCAGCCTTGGTTCTGTGCAGATAGCCATAGCTAACACCGTGGCCTGCTGGCACTTTCTTGACGTGCACTACCTCAGAGCTAACGCGCATTGCCGGCAACAAGCCGTAGTCTCTAGCAATTACCTCGGTGCTGGGGTCAATGCCATACATAGCGGCACCGACTCGAACCATGTCCAACCTGGTGCTCGGATATCTCAAGGCCGCGAGGCTGGCGGCGATGTGACGAATCTTGAAAGTTGCACCAAGCTTGGTTGCTGTCTCGATGGCTTCTTCGAATACTCGAAGTTGTTCCAGATCATCTTTCTCGCTGGTGCCAGAAAGGTGTGAGAAAACTCCAACTAAATCAATAGCCCCGCTGCCTGATAGCTCAACTGCTTTTTCGATAAGTGCTGGCCAACTTGCAAGATCAGAACCGTTTCTGCCAAGTCCGGTGTCAACTTTGAGATGCACCTTGGCAACTTTTCCAACTTTCTTGGCGGCAGCTGCGATTTTCTCCAAAGTTGCCATAGCAGATGCACCAAGTTCAATATCATTACTGATGGCTTCTTCAAACTGTGTGTTCTTGCCATGGAGCCAAGCCATAATTGGAGATTTGATTCCGGCTTGCCGAAGCTCCATGGCCTCCTCTATGTCTGCAGTTCCAAGAATATCGACGCCAATTGATTCAAGTTTTTTGGAAACTTCAATCATTCCATGTCCAAAAGCATCAGCTTTAACAATTGCTAATACTTCACCGCCGGTGAGTATTTTTAATGTCTTGTAGTTATTTGCAATTACTTCTAAATCAATAGTGATAGTTCTCAATTTGTAACCTCAGCAACGACGTAGGCAACAGCCATGTTGCCATCGTGACTCAAGGAAAGATGAAGCTGGCTAATGCCGTGGGATTTGATGGTCTGCTCGGTCTCACCGGTAAATTCAAAAAACGGCTTGCCGTTTTCATCCTTTGAGACGCTCACTCCTTGAAAAGATAGACCTTTGGCTTTACCAACTGCCTTCACAAGTGCCTCCTTGGCTGCGAATCTGGCAGCTAAGGATTGGAGGGAAAGCTCCCGCTCGCTCTCGGTAAACAAGCGGTCTCGAAGCTTTGGGGTTTGGTCTAGGGCTTTCTCGAATCTTTGGATGTCAACCAAATCAACGCCGATTCCAAAAATCATTACTCGACCGTGACTGATTTGGCCAAGTTCCTCGGTTGATCTACGTCGAGACCCTTAGCGGTTGCTAACTCCATGGCAAATGCTTGAAGTGGAATAACGGTCAGGATTGGGGCCATGAGCCACTCGGTTGCTGGCACGTACCAGACGTTGGTGGCGTAGTTTGCAACTTCTGTGTCACCCTGGACTGCAATAGCTATTACTTCCGCGCCACGAGCTTTGATTTCTTGAATGTTAGAAACGACCTTCGGGTGCAGTGGATCTTCTGGCGCTGGAAGAATGACAATTACCGGCTGCCCTTGCTCAATTAGTGCAATAGGGCCGTGCTTTAGTTCCCCAGCGGCAAACCCTTCAGCATGGATATAGGCCAGCTCTTTGAGCTTTAGCGCCCCTTCCATTGCCACTGGGAATCCAACGTTCCTACCCAAAAACAACACGGTATTGGCCTTTTCCATCTTCTTAGCAAGCTCAGCAACCTGACCAAGTGAAGCTAGGGTTTCTTCCACCTTTGCTGGAAGTTTCAACAGCTCTTTTCCAAGAGCCATAATTTGATTGCGATCAAGAATCGCTCGATTGGTTGCAAGGAATAGGGCCAGTAGATATACCGCAGTCATCTGAGCTGTGAGGGCTTTGGTGGAAGCTACCGCCACCTCAGGACCGGCGTGAGTATAAATAACTGCATCGCTTTCCCGGGCCAAGGTTGCTCCCTGAGTATTGCAAATAGCCAACACCTTGGCACCTTGTTCTCTAGCAAAGCGAGTTGCCATCAGGGTGTCCATGGTTTCACCAGACTGGCTAACGGCAACAATTAGGGTCTTTGAAGTAAGTATTGGGTCACGGTATCTAAACTCGTGAGCAAGCTCAACCGAAACTGGGATCTTGGCCCACTTCTCGATAGCGTACTTAGCTATCTCGCCGGCGTAGCTTGCTGTTCCGCAGGCAACAACAATGATGCGATCGATTTCGTCGAAGTATTTCTTATCGAGAGCATCCAAATCTCTTAGGTTAACTAGGCCATCAGAGTTGATTCTTCCCATCATGGTGTCTGCTACCGCTTGTGGCTGATCAGCAATTTCTTTAGCCATGAATGATGGCCAGCCACCCTTGGAGGCCTGGGATGCATCCCAGTCAATCTCAAACTCTTTACTTACTACTGGTGTTCCATCAAAGTTAGTGACGCTCACGCCAGAAGAACTTAGGCTAACAATCTCATCTTGGCCCACTGAGATTGCCCTCTTGGTGTGTTCAACAAAAGCCGCCACGTCGCTTCCTAAGAAGTTCTCGCCGTCTCCGAGGCCAATAACAAGTGGTGCATTTCTTCTGGCGGCCAAAATAAGGTCAGGAAATTCCTCGTGGATAATCAAGATTGTAAAGGCACCATGCAGGCGATTTACTACCCGGCCAAAGGCAAAAGCCAGGTCTCCGGATTTTTCAAACTCTTTGGCAATCAAGTGTGCTGCTACCTCAGAGTCTGTCTCGCTAGCAAAGTTGGTGCCCTTAGCCAAAAGCTCTTGCTTTAGTTCAGCGAAGTTCTCAATGATTCCATTGTGAATCAAGGCAAGTTTTGAGTGAGAGCCACCTAGGTGCGGGTGGGCGTTTTGATCAGTTGGAGCACCGTGGGTTGCCCACCTAGTGTGACCGATTCCAGTCTTTGACGGCTCCAGCGGGTTGGCTTCTATGTCTGCAACCAGGTTGTCTAGCTTTCCGGCTTTCTTCCTGGTCTCCAGGGTTCCATGCGCGGTGATGACAGAAATACCCGCGGAGTCATATCCGCGGTACTCCAGGCGCCGCAATCCCCCAAGGATTACATCTTTGGTTGATTTCGGTCCTGCATATCCAACTATTCCGCACATACCTCTAATTTACGGCAGAATGGCTTGTTGTGAGTGCTTCCGCTTCCCCTTCAACCCCAATAAACCAGGCCGAGCTGACCCCATTTGTTGAAATATTGCGATCCGATTGGTCTCGGTTAGGAAATTCAACAAAGCAACCTTTAACCGAGTCAGAAATCTCTCAGATTAGAGGTCTCGGTGACTTTCTTGACCTCACCGAAGTCGCAGAAGTCTATTTGCCACTGAGTCGGTTCCTAAATTTATACGTCACCAAGCACGCTGACATCCACAAAGCAACAAGTGATTTCTTAGGAGAGCGTGCAAAGCCCGTGCCATTCATTATTGGTGTTGCCGGTTCGGTGGCGGTTGGTAAGTCAACTGTTTCCAGATTACTCAAGGAACTTCTAAGCCGCTGGGAAGGAACCCCCAAGGTTGCGCTGGTAACAACCGATGGATTCCTATACCCAAATAGAGAATTAGAAAAACGCTCCATCATGGACCGCAAGGGTTTTCCTGAATCCTACGACCGATTGGCGCTTATCAAGTTTGTTTCAGATATCAAAAGCGGAAAGTCCCAAGTTTCAGCGCCGGTTTATTCGCACCTAACTTACGACATCATCCCTGGTGAACAAGTGGTTGTTGAATCCCCAGATGTTTTGATTATTGAAGGCCTAAACGTTTTGCAGGCGCCAGGGCCAGATCAAGATATAACTTTGAGCGACTTTTTTGACTTCAAGATTTTCGTCGATGCGGAAACACAAAACATCTCCAAGTGGTTCCTGAATCGCTTCCACGCGCTACGCGAATCTGCCTTTACAAACCCGGAAAGCTATTTTCACCGCTACGCCGAGATGCCACTAGAAAAAGCACTGGCTCGAGCCACCGAAATTTGGGAAACCATCAACTTGCCAAACTTGACTGAAAACATCTTGCCCACCAGATCTAGGGCTACTTTGGTTTTGAAAAAAGGCGACAATCACCGGGTGGAAAGCGTTCTACTAAGAAAGCTTTAGCTGCTTTTCAACAACCCTGGCAATTCGCTCGGCCCAGCTCTGGGCTGTTCCGGCATCTTGGGCTTCAACCATCACGCGAACCAGTGGCTCTGTTCCAGAGGCCCGAAGTAGCACTCGACCGGTTTCGCCAAGCTCGGTTTTTGCCTCTTGGACTACTTTTTGTAACTCTGGGTCGGAGTTAACCTTGGACTTATCCACTTCCGGAACGTTGATTAGCACCTGCGGATAGACCTTCATCGCACTTGCTAGTTCCTGCAGGCTCTTTCCGGTTGAGCTCATCTGGGCTAGAAGCTGCAAGCCAGTGAGGATCCCATCACCCGTGGTGGCATGTCTTGCAAAAATAAGGTGACCCGACTGCTCTCCTCCTAGGGTGTATCCGCCTTCGCGGATAACTTCGAGAACGTAGCGGTCTCCAACCTTAGTTTCAATCATTTCAATGCCAGCTTGCTTCATGGCAATTTTGAGACCTAAGTTACTCATCACGGTTGCAACCAATGTGTTGCGCGATAGATCGCCGCGTGATTTTGCAGCCACTGCCAAGATAGCCATGATCTGATCGCCATCCACGATGGCTCCAGTTGCGTCAACTGCCAAGGTTCTGTCAGCGTCACCGTCGTGCGCGATTCCGACATCAGCCCCATGTTCAACTACCGCGGCCTGCAGCGCGCTCAAGTGTGTCGAACCACAACCCAAGTTGATGTTGTAACCATCAGGTTCGTTTCCAATTACAACAACTTCGGCACCGGCATCATGAAATGCTTTAGGTGCAAGATCAGATGCGGCACCGTTGGCACAATCCACCACAACTTTGATTCCCTTCAAGCTGTTTGAAAGAGTTCCTTGAAGGTGAACCAGGTAGCGGCTCTTCGCGTCGGCAAATTCTTTTACGTGACCGATCTCGGCGCCGATTGGAGTTAGCGGCTTTGCAGAAAGGGCCTTTTCAATTGCATCTTCAACTGCGTCGTCTAACTTGTGGCCACCGCGCGAGAAGAACTTGATCCCGTTATCCGGCGCTGGGTTGTGAGAAGCGGAGATCATGACTCCAAAGTCGGCGTCTAGATCGGCAGTCAAAAACGATGTTGCTGGGGTTGGAATCACGCCGGCGTCAAATACGTCAACGCCGCTACTAGCCAATCCTGCAGAAATTGCAGCAGCTAAAAATTCGCCTGAGATTCTTGGGTCGCGTCCGATAACAGCAATTGGTTTTTGCCCTCGAGCTCTAGCCTGTTCGCCCAAAACGATTGCAGCAGCTTGAGCGAGCTTTAGGGCTGATTCTGATGTGATGTCTCTATTAGCAAGACCTCGAACACCGTCGGTACCGAATAACCGGGACATGATAGAAAGGTTAGCGAAATCTTTTGAAGATTAGCGCTTGCTGAACTGAGAAGCCTTTCTAGCCTTCTTAAGTCCAGCCTTCTTACGCTCCTTGATGCGTGAGTCGCGAGATAGGAAGCCGCTCTTTTTTAGAGTCGCGCGGTTGTTGTCCTTGTCGATCTCGTTTAGTGCACGAGAAATACCTAGGCGAAGTGCACCGGCTTGACCTGCAACTCCTCCACCAGAAATCTTTGCGATTACGTCGTAGCTACCGGAAAGTTCCAAAACAGTAAAAGGATCCTGAACTAGCTGCTGGTGCAACTTGTTTGGGAAGTACTCAGCAAGAGCTCTTCCGTTAACTTTGATAACACCGGTTCCTGGAACCATGCGAACACGAGCGATTGCTTCCTTGCGACGACCAAGACCTGCACCTGGAACAGTTAGCGGGGCACGTACCTTCTTGGTTTCGGCCTTCACTGCTTCTGCAGGAGTCTCGGTTGAGTAGCTAGTAGCTTCCACTTCGGTTTCGTTTTTTGGCAAGATGATCCTCTAGTTTTCTTTTTTAGCCAGTTGTTACTGGGCTACCTGATCAATTACAAATTGGGTTGGCTTCTGTGCGGCGTGCGGGTGCTCGCTGCCCTTGTAAACCTTTAGCTTGGCTAGCTGATCGCGACCAAGAGAGTTCTTAGGAATCATTCCGCGGATAGCTTTTTCGACAGCCTTCTCAGGAGTCTTCTCTAGCAATTCGGCATAGGTTGTAGCGGTTAGTCCACCTGGGTAACCAGAGTGACGGTAAGCCTTTTTCTGCAACAGCTTGGATCCGGTTAGTGCAACCTTGTCAGCGTTGATGATGATTACGAAATCGCCGTTGTCCATGTGAGGAGCAAAGGTTGGCTTGTGCTTGCCGCGCAACAGTGTTGCCGCCTGGGTTGCCAAACGACCCAGCACAACATCAGTGGCGTCAATGATTAACCACTTGTTGTCTAGCTCATGAGCCTTTGGAGAATAGGTACGCACGCTAATTTGCCTTACTTTTCTTAGTCGATTTCATGTATCCAGCCTTGGGGCTTGGATTCACTGTGCAATGGTCCTTACGAACCGCAACAAGTTACTAGTTTAGGCCCTGCCAAGCGGCTTGGTCAAACCCTAATTTTCCTCTAGAACCCTTCTTTTACGGGTGTTTTGGGCCTGAATACCCATCCTGGAGTCCTTCGGGTAACCCACCTCGATCAGGCTCAAACCCTTAGCCGCAACCACCTTTAGTGATTCAGCTCTGGATCCAGATTTCAGACGTTTTTGAACATCTGAAACACTGGCTCGTCCCCAACCCACGGCAACCAAAGCCCCAACAATGGATCGGACCATGTTGTGACAGAAGGCATCGCCCTTGAGCTCAATCTCAATAATGCGACCCTTGCTTTGGTTCCTAGAAATCTTGATCGACCTTAGCCTTCGAATGGTGGTTGCACCAGCTCGCGGCTTACAAAATCCCCCAAAGTCATGAAGGCCAACCAAAACCTTGGCCGCTTGCTTCATCAGCTTTAGATCAAGCTCTGGCTTGACCTCCAAAACGTATCTAATATCCAGTGGGTCAACAAAGCAGTTCTTGTCGGCGACCCGGTAACGATATCTTCTAAACGTTGCCGAGTATCTAGCGTCGAATCCTTCGGGTGCAACAGCAAAGCTAAAAACTCGGATGTCTTTTGGTAGGGCGGTATTTACTCGCCCAGCAACGTCTGGATTTCTACCAATGCGCTTTAGTTGAGAAGGAGTTAGATCAAGGTGAGCCACCTGATGTTGAGCGTGAACACCAGCATCGGTTCTACCAGCGATGCGAAGCTTAAAGTCATTGTCATCTTTTCCAAAAATGACAGCGATAGCTTTTACTAGTTCCGCTTGAACAGTTCGAAGGCCAGGCTGTTTGGCAAAGCCACTAAAGTCCGTTCCGTCATAGCCAAAGTCGACCCGGTAACGACAAAACCCGTCGACCGGCAGGTCAACGGGTTTAGTCATTTCTAAGAACTACTTGCTCTCTTCTTCAGAAGCTGGAGCTTCTTCAGCAGGAGCTTCTGCAGCAACCTCAGCTGCTGGCTCTTCGGTAGCAGCTTCTGCAGCTGGAGCTTCTTCGGCAGGAGCTTCAACGACTGCTTCTGCAGCTGCGGTTTCAACTACTGCTTCTTCAGCTGGAGTCTCAGCTACTACTTCTTCGGCCACAACTTCTTCTGCAACAACCTCAGCCTTTGGGGCTGCCTTCACTGCATTTTCAAGCTTTGGCTTCTTGTTCATCTTCTTAGGTGACACTGGGTCAAGCACTAATTCGATTACTGCCATAGGAGCGTTGTCGCCCTTACGGAAACCAAGCTTGGTGATGCGGGTGTATCCACCCTGACGCTCAGCTACCTGAGGTGCGATGTTTACAAACAGCTCGTGAACTACGTTTCGGTCAGTGATTGACTGCATAACGCGTCTGCGGGAGTGTAGGTCGCCACGCTTTGCGAAGGTAACTAGGCGCTCAGCAACTGGGCGAAGACGCTTTGCCTTGACCTCAGTTGTGGTGACAGATTTGTTTATGAACAGCGAACGAGCCATGTTGGCAAGCAACATTCTCTCGTGAGCTGGTCCGCCACCTAGACGTGGGCCCTTGGTTGGGGTAGGCATTTTGTTTCTCCTCTAGTATTTCTGACGCCCCAGACCTAAGCCCGGTCGTCCTCTTCGTAAGTAGAGCTGAAGTAAGCAGCGTCAAAGCCAGGTGCTGACTCTTTCAGGCTCAGTCCCATGGACACCAACTTGTCGCGGACTTCGTCCACAGACTTGGATCCGAAGTTTCTGATGTTGATTAGCTGCTCTTCGGTTAGACCGATTAGCTCGCTAACGGTGTTGATTCCCTCGCGCTTTAGGCAGTTGTAAGAACGAACGGTTAGGTCCAGTTCCTCAATTGGCAAAGCTAGCTCTGGAGACAAGGTAGCCTCAACCGGAGCTGGGCCAATCTCGATACCTTCAGCAGCTTCGTTTAGCTCACGTGCTAGACCGAATAGCTCAACCAGGGTTGATCCAGCCGATGCAACTGCGTCTCTTGGTGACATTGAGTTCTTGGTCTCAACGTCAACAATTAGCTTGTCGAAGTTAGTGAACTCACCGGCACGAGTTGCCTCCACGCGGTAAGACACCTTTAGAACTGGAGAATAAATAGAGTCGATCGGGATTACTCCAGGGTCAGAGTCTGGGTTACGGTTCTGAGAAGCCTGAACGTAGCCACGGCCACGCTCAATAGTTAGCTCAACTTCGAACTTACCCTTGCCAGTCAATGTTGCAATTACTAGTTCTGGGTTGTGAATCTCAACACCGGCAGGAACCTGGATATCGGCAGCTGTAACGGCACCAGTGGTCTGCTTCTTTAGGTGCGCAACAACCGGTGCGTCGTTCTCAGATGAGACAACTAGTTCCTTGATGTTCAAGATGATCTCAGTGACGTCTTCTTTAACCGAGTCAACAGTCGAGAACTCATGGCTCACGCCATCAATTCGGATGTTGGTTACGGCTGCTCCCGGGATTGACGAGAGCAGGGTGCGACGCAGTGAGTTACCTAGGGTGTATCCAAAACCTGGCTCAAGTGGCTCAAGAGCAAACCTGGAGCGGTTTGGGGAAACTACTTCTTCGTTTAGTGATGGGCGCTGTGCAATTAGCACTTTTGTTCCTTTCAGCTGAGCATCCGCTATTTGATACTCATTTGTTGGGGCTGCCAAGTGGCCACTTGGCAGTTTGTTGCTTGAAACTAAATCTTGTTGTTAGAC
>JBIIME010000056.1:0-5432 GCA_044338175.1 Rhodoluna sp. | reverse complement strand
CTTGCTTCTGACGAGTGCTATGCCGAACTTGGCTGGAGCGACCCGTGGGACAAGGAAGTTATTCCAAGTGTTCTGGACCCTAGGGTTTGTGGCGATAGTCACGAGGGAGTCTTGTGTGTGTACTCGCTGTCTAAACAATCCAATATGGCAGGTTACCGGGCTGCTTTTGCAGTGGGTGCCAAAGATCTAATAAGAGACTTGGTGAATCTTCGAATGCACACCGGGATGATTATGCCCTTACCTACCCAGCAGGCGGTTATCGCAGCGCTTGCGGACAGCACACATGTGGGTCTCGAGAAAGAGATTTATTCAAAAAGAAGAGCCACCTTGCTAGCGGCGGTAACTTCATACGGTTTTGAGGTAACAGCCAGCGAGGCGGGTTTGTATCTTTGGGCCACTTTGGGTCAAGACTGCTGGAGCACCGTGGATCAGATGGCAGAGCTTGGAATAGTTGTGGTGCCGGGTAGCTTCTATGGTGAGCACGCAACCAAGCACGTTCGATTCTCGCTCACGGCAACAGATAGCGACATTAGTAGGGCTGCTTTGAGACTCCAAAATGGCTTAGGCTAGAGCCTGAGATTTTGATTCCCAAGGAGCGCTTTGACTGACAACGAAAAAGTAGTTATCAGCTACAAGGACAAGTCCCTTGAGCTTCCAATTGTTGAGGCAACTGCTGGTTCCAGCGCTGTGGACATTAGCAAGCTTCACTCCAGCTTGGGACTGCACACTTACGACCAGGGATTTGTCAACACAGCCTCGACTAAATCAGCAATCACCTTCATTGACGGTGAAGCCGGGATTTTGCGCTACAGAGGTTACGCAATCGAGCAACTTGCACAAAAGAAGAGCTTTTTAGAAGTAAGTCACTTGTTGATTTATGGAGAGCTGCCAACTAAGCCAGAGCTTGAATCATTTGATCACAGCATTCGAAGACATACCCTTATCCACGAGGACCTCAAGTCCTTCTTTGACGCATTTCCCCAGAATGCTCACCCAATGTCGGTTCTCGCAGCTGGGGTTTCAGCGCTATCAACTTTCTACCAGGATTCACTAGACCCAAGAGACCCAGAGCAAGTTGAACTTTCAACCAGAAGATTGCTAGCCAAAGTTCCAGTTTTGGCAGCCTACGCCTACAAGACCAGTCTTGGTCAGGCGCTTTTGTATCCAGACAACTCACTTTCGACAGTTGAGAACTTCCTTCGCCTAACTTTTGGAACAATGGCAGAAGATTACGTTCAAAACCCAATCGTGACAAGCGCTCTTGAAACCTTGCTAATTTTGCATGCTGACCATGAGCAGAACTGCTCGACTTCTACAGTGCGCCTAGTTGGTTCGGCGCAGGCAAACTTGTTTGCTTCAGTTTCTTCCGGAATCAACGCACTGTTTGGCCCACTGCACGGCGGAGCTAACGAGGCTGTGCTGGATATGCTTACCCAAATCAGAGACTCCGGACAGAGTGTCCAGCAGTTCGTTGATCGAGTCAAGAACAAAGAAGATGGCACGAGGCTCATGGGCTTTGGTCACCGAATCTATAAAAACTTTGACCCTAGAGCCACCATCATCAAGGCAACCGCAGACAAGGTTCTTGGAGAACTCGGAATTCAAGATCCGCTTCTAGATGTTGCAAAGGAGCTTGAGGCAACAGCCCTTGCTGATCCGTATTTTGCAGAGCGCAAGCTTTACCCGAATGTTGATTTCTATACCGGGGTCATTTACAAGGCTCTTGGCTTCCCTGCCCCGATGTTTACAGCCCTGTTTGCCATGGGCAGACTTCCAGGATGGATCGCACACTGGCGCGAAATGATGGAAGATTCCAGCAATCGAATTGGAAGACCTCAGCAGGTCTATCTGGGACAAGCCGAAAGAAGCTTCTAAGCCGGCTTTAGCCAGTAAACAACTGTGTCGCCAAATTGCTTCTGATCCAATAGTTCGTACCCGGTAGTTGCAAAAGCATCCACTCTAGAAGATCGCTCAACAAGTACAAAGGCTTTTTCGGAAACCAAAAGCCGCAGTGACTCGAGACACTTTTCTATTTCCTGGTTAGTCACCTCATAAGGCGGGTCTATAAAGACCAAGTCAAAAAAACCAGTAGTTGTATCTAGAAACTTCTGAACTGGTTGGATTTGAACTTTTGCTGAAACTTCCTGGCCTTCATCGTCAAGTGCATCCTGAACAGTTCGAGCGTTTTTGATGCAAACCGCAGCGGCCATCTTGTTACTCTCAACTAGCACGGCAGCTTTCGCGCCGCGGGACAAGGACTCTAGGCCCAGCGCACCTGTGCCCGCGTAAAGATCTAAGACTTTGCTTCCAGCTAGAGCGCCTTTTGATTCGAGTGAGCTAAAGATGCTCTCTCGGATTCGATCCGCTGTTGGTCTAGTGCTCTTTGCAGGAGAGGCAAGCTTTCTAGAGCCAACTAGGCCCCCAATAATTCTTGTCATGATTGTCAAAGCCTAACGGCTTTTGACACCTCTCTCGTAGAAGATTGAAGCATGCTGCTTCCAACCACCGCACTCGATCGAGTATTGGGTGACAAAACAGCTAAGAGCTTCGCAAAAAATCTAGGACTTATAAGCGTTGCTGACTTGCTGCAGCACTATCCCAGAAGGTACTCATCTAGGGGAGAGCTAACCCCAATTACAAACCTGCCCGTTGGAGAAAGCGTTTCGATCGTTGCAGAAGTGGTTGACGCCAGGGAAAGAAGAACCAAAGGTCGAGTGAGCCACATTCTTGAGGTGCGAATCACAGATGGCAGCGGATTCTTATCTCTAACTTTTTTCAACCAGGCTTGGAGGCAAAAGAGCTTGGTTCCTGGCACGAGGGGACTATTTGCCGGAAAAATTGGCGAGTATCAGGGAAAGCTTCAGTTGGCTCACCCAGACTACGAGCTCTTTTTGGATGAAGTTAGCCAGTTCGACGCCAAGGCTTGGGCGGATCAGCCGATACCTATTTATCCCGCCTCAGCCACTGTTACCACCTGGATGATTCAAAAAGCCCTGGCAATTGTTCTGGATACTCTTTCGCCCATTCAAGATGAAGTTCCTGAGCCGTTGGCAAAAAAACACAAGCTGATGAGCTTAAATCAAGCTTTCGAAAAAATCCATCGCCCAGAAACACAATCCGATTGGGCAGCGGCCACCAAAACCCTTTCCTATCACGAGGCTTTTTTGCTGCAGGCAAATTTGATTGCTCGCAAGATAGCAAACGAAAAATCTCCAGCAACCATCCGGCAGGGTGGAGCTAGTGGATTGCTTTCTGCCTTTGACAGCAATCTTCCATTTGAACTAACCAAAGGCCAACAAAACGTCGGCGAAGAAATCTCCTTGGACCTTGCAAAAAGTTATCCGATGAACAGATTGCTACAAGGCGAAGTTGGGTCGGGAAAAACACTAGTTGCCCTGCGGGCGATGCTCGCAGTTGCCGACACTGAGGGTCAGTCAGCGTTACTTGCACCCACCGAGGTTTTGGCCTCGCAGCACTTCAGATCAATTTCCAAAAGCCTCGGTGAAGATCTTGCAAAAAAAGTTGGACTAACGCTATTGACTGGCCAACTTACAACAGCAGATCGCAAAAAGGCAATGTTGCAAGTTGTCTCGGGGGCATCAAAGATTGTTATAGGAACCCATGCTCTGTTTTCGGAAAAAGTTGAGTTTTACGACTTGGGTCTTGTGGTAATCGACGAGCAGCACAGATTTGGTGTTGAGCAGAGAGAGAAACTGCGCCTCAAGGGAAAACTTTCACCCCACGTTTTGACCATGACAGCAACTCCAATTCCTAGAACATTGGCTGTAACGGTATTTGGGGATATGGCGGTTTCATCATTGACGGAACTTCCTGCAGGTCGCAAAGAGATTGACTCTCATGTTGTAAGGGCAGGGGACAAGAATCTGGTTTCTAGGGTCTGGGAGAGAGTTGCGGAGGAGGTTGCCAAGGGGCATCAAGTGTTTGTGGTTTGTCCAAAAATTGATGAATCCGACAAAAAACAATCGGGGGCATCAGTTGAGCAAACCACTATTCAGCTACGTAAAAACCCGAACCTAGCTTCGCTTCGTATTGATGCTCTGCACGGTCGCATGGACCAAGAGCTTAAATCCGAGGTAATGGCAAAGTTTCTCAACAAAGAAATTGATGTTTTGGTAGCGACCACGGTGATTGAAGTAGGAGTGGATGTTCCCAACGCTACTGTGATGGTGATCCTAGATGCCGATAACTTTGGCATCTCTCAGCTACATCAGCTTCGCGGTCGAGTGGGCAGAGGCCAGGCTAAAGGTCTGTGTCTATTGCTTACCGGTGCCGAGGATGGCTCCATCGCACTTCAGAGAATCGAAGCTGTTGCAAGTGAGAGTGATGGCTTTAAGCTCAGCGAGATTGACCTAGAGCTTCGACGAGAGGGAGATGTACTTGGGGCAAGTCAATCAGGTGGCCGCTCCAGCTTGCGCTTACTGCAGGTGATTCGAGATGCAGCGCTGATTCAGAAGGTCCGGGTTGAGGTTGAAGAGCTGTTCCAAGCAGATCCTGGTCTAGAGGGACTGCCGAATCTTCGCCTAGCCATTGAGGAAATGAACGCCGTAGAAAACTTGACTAAAGGCTGAGCTAATTAGTTTGCTAATCTTGGGGTTATGCCAACTCTCGCGGTCTACCCAGGATCATTTGACCCCATAACTCTTGGGCACGTTGACATCATCGAGCGTTGCTCAAAGATTGTTGATGAACTACATGTTCTGGTGGTTCACAACCCCGAAAAGAGCCCAAGATTTTCTAGCGCAAAGAGAATTGAACTAATTCAAGAGTCTTTGAGAGAAGCTGGAGTAACCAGCGAAAATATCAAAGTTACCGAGCTTTCTTCTGGCTTGCTAGTTGACTACATTCGCAAAGTTGATGCGAAGCTTCTAATCAAGGGGTTTCGTAACAACGTTGACCTTGATTACGAACTACCTATGGCCAAGGTCAATAGAGACCTAAGTGGCATTGAGACCATTTTTATTTCAGCCGATCCTCAGTACGGACTGGTGGCATCTAGCCTGGTGCGTCAGGTGGCAGCTCTTGGTGGTCCAGTGCAGAACTACGTTTCCGCGGCGGTGGCTAAGGCTTTATTGGAGCAAAACTAATGAGTAAGTTTGTCATTCCGGTTCACGAACTTACTCGCAAGCCAGGACACACCAGCCAACTGGAGCTAAACATTGATCTAGATGAAGCGATGGGGCAGGGAGCTGCCTCTGTTCCTGCAGGAACGACAATCGAAGTTGATTTGAGGCTGGAGTCGATTCACGAGGGTGTTTTGGCCACCGGAGAAGTCTTCACCAAGGCAACGTCCCTGTGTTCTAGGTGCCTGGAGCCCCTTGAGCTAGCGGTCGAGGTGGATTTCCAAGAGCTTTTCGCCTATTCTTTAGAGCAGGAAGATGATTTCCTGATTCAAGACGAGAAAATCAACCTTG
>JBIIME010000025.1:0-18273 GCA_044338175.1 Rhodoluna sp. | reverse complement strand
GGTAGTTAAAGCACTAGCTTGCTAACGCAAGTTTTTTGCTCTGGTCTGCCAGACTGGAAATATGGCTCAGCAAATCAACCCACCTCGTGGCATGCGTGATTTTCTGCCGATTGAAAAAGCCACCCGAGATCAGCTACTTGGCAAGATTTTGGCCAGCTATCGCTCTTTTGGCTTTCAGGAAATCGAAACTCCTGCACTTGAAAACATTGAACGCCTCACAAGTAGTGATGGCGGGGATAATGAAAGCTTGGCATTTCGGGTCCTCAAAAGAGGCGAAGAGCTAGAGGGGGCACTGGGTAAAGGTGCTGACCAGCTTTCTGATCTTGGTTTGAGGTATGACCTCACTGTTCCTTTGACCAGGTTCTACGCAACCAACCAGTCAAAGCTCCCTAAAATTTTGAAGGCAATTCAAACCGGCCCAGTATGGCGAGCGGAGCGTCCGCAAAAAGGTCGTTACCGACAGTTTGTTCAGTGCGATATCGACATCATTGGCGACGAGAGTTCTTTAGCTGAAATAGAAATCCTAAATGCGAGCTTGCACTCGCTAGAAAGCATTGGGATCTCAACTGCAACTATTCGAGTCAATCACCGTGAACTTCTCTCTCGCTCTATTCAAGAACTTGGCATTGCAGCCAACGATCACTCTCGAGCGATGATCACTATCGACAAGCTAGACAAGATCGGCATCGATGGGGTTTGCCTTGAGCTCAAGGAAAGATTCAACGACGAAGTTGCAGCTAAAGCCAAAACTTGGCTTGAATCACTTGCTGGCAAGCAAGTGGTACCTGAGCAATTGGCAGCGGTTTTTGCAGGGCTTGAGCAGTTTCACCCAGGCAAGCTCCGCTTTGACCCGACCCTAGTTAGGGGAATGGGTTACTACACCGGAATTATCTTTGAAATTGAACACCCAGAATCCGGCAGTTCAATTGGCGGTGGCGGTCGCTACGACGGAATGGTTGGCAAATGGCTAGGTGAAGAGGTCGCGGCTGTTGGAATTTCGCTCGGCTTTGAAAGAGTTGCGGACCTGGTGGATGCAAAGTTGTCAGAAAACAAGAATTTAGTTTTGGTTTTCGAGGAGTCAGACCTAAAGCAAGCCTTAGCTACTCAAGCTCAGGCGATTGAAGCTGGTTACCAGGTGAGGCTAGAGCCGAAGCCTAAGAAGTTGAACACCCTGCTTGATAGCTTGAAGCTACAGGGTTTTTCTTCCTTTGCGAGCCTTGAGAAGCCCGCTGATGGCTTCAAGGGTCTAGTAATCAAACCCATAGCCTAGGGCCAGTCAAACTAAACTAGTAGTGTGCCAACGGCGGCAACTGATAATCACATTGGAATTTGATTTCCACCAGCTAAGGAGAAACCCCTTGTCACTTATCGAAGCCATCGGTGCTCGCGAAATCCTCGACTCAAGAGGCAACCCAACTATTGAAGTTGAGGTTCTACTAGATGACGATTCCTTTGGTCGTGCGGCAGTTCCGTCTGGCGCCTCTACCGGAGCTTTCGAAGCTCATGAATCAAGAGATGGTGACAAGTCTAGATTTCTCGGCAAGGGTGTTCAAAAGGCCGTTCTTCGAGTCATCGGAGAAATCGACGAAGCACTGGTTGATTTTGATGCCACCGATCAGAGACTGGTTGATAACGCACTAATCTCCCTTGATGGAACCGACACCAAATCAAACTTGGGTGCCAACGCAATATTGGGTGTTTCTCTAGCGGTTGCTAAAGCTGCAGCTGACAGCAGCGGCTTACCTCTCTATCGATACCTCGGTGGACCAAATGCTCATACGCTACCGGTTCCCCTTATGAACATCTTGAACGGTGGTGCTCACGCTGATAACGGCGTGGATGTTCAAGAGTTCATGATTGTTCCAGTTGGTGCCCCGACTTTCTCAGAAGCGCTTAGGTGGGGAACCGAGGTTTACCACTCTCTAAAGTCCTTGCTGCAGTCCAAGAACCTGTCAACCGGTCTAGGTGACGAGGGTGGATTCGCTCCAGATCTTCCAACTAACCGCGCAGCCCTGGAATTGATTTCAGAAGCCATTGAAAAAGCTGGTTACAAGGTTGGAGTAGACATCGCGATGGCGCTAGATGTTGCCGCCACCGAGTTCTACAAAGACGGTAAGTACCACTTCGAAGGCAAAGCTCACTCGGCGGAAGAAATGATCACTTACTACGAAGGCCTCGTAGCTGCCTTCCCGTTGGTTTCCATAGAAGACCCACTCGATGAAAACGACTGGGATGGCTGGGCAGCAATGACCAAGCGCCTCGGAGACAAAGTCCAGCTGGTAGGTGATGACCTGTTTGTCACAAACCCAGCAAGACTTCAAACCGGTATAGAAAAAGGAACTGCAAACAGCATTCTGGTAAAGGTAAACCAAATTGGCACCTTGACTGAGACCCTGGATGCGGTAGCTCTTGCTCAGCGCAACGGAATGACCGCGATAATCTCTCACCGTTCCGGTGAAACCGAAGACACCTTTATTGCAGATTTAGCAGTAGCTACCAATGCTGGCCAGATCAAAACTGGTGCCCCTGCTAGAAGTGAGCGAGTGGCTAAGTACAACCAACTGCTGCGCATTGAAGAAGAACTTGCCGATGCTGCTTACTACCCAGGAGCCAAGGCTTTCAAGAACTTTCGCTAGGAAACCAAATGAGAATCACCGGTCGGCTAAATAGCTACACGCTAGCCCTACTGGCGGTAATTCTGATTGGAATGTTCACACTCGCTCCAGGAATACAGATTTGGTACGAGCAGCGAAGAGAGATAGCTGACTATCAAACGCTAGTTGAGCAGGCTAAGCAAAATCTAGAGGGTATGCAGCAGGAGCGCCTTCGTTGGGATGACGAGGTATATATCCGCGCACAAGCAAGAGATCGACTCTACTTTGTCATGCCAGGTGAAGTCAGCTTTCTAGTTATGGATGCTGAAGGCATTGACCTCTCTGATACTTCTGGAACAGTCGGTGCGATGCTAGCGGATCAAAGAAAAAGCAGCGGATTTAGCCTTGAAGTTTTAGCCAGCGAAACTAACTGGGTGGAAGCACTTTTGGAATCAACTTTGCGAGCGGGTCTGGAAGAGCCTAATCAGGAACCAACCAGTGCCACTGAGTAGTGCAACAGATAAAGACCTCGAAGCTGTCACCAAGCAACTTGGCCGACCCGTTAGAGACATTGTTGCTATTGCCGCAAGGTGTAGTTGTGGCAATCCTGTTGTGGTCCAAACCAAACCGAGGCTCGAAGATGGCACACCCTTTCCAACCGTTTATTACCTAACTTTGCCTGCTGCTACATCAGCGGTCTCAACTCTTGAAGCAGAGGGGCTAATGACAAAGCTTCAAGATCAACTTGGTGAAGATGAAGATCTTGCCAAGAATTACCAAAGTGCCCACCAAAGCTACCTTTCGGATAGAGCAGAGCTCGGTGTCGTCGAAGAAATCGAAGGTATCTCCGCTGGTGGAATGCCAACTCGTGTGAAGTGTCTGCACTCCCTTGTCGCTCATTCTTTGGCCAAGGGCCCTGGCGTAAACATCATCGGCGACCTGGCTCTAGAGGCCTGTAGCTGGTCACCAAGTAGGTGCGTATGCGAAAGCTAGTTGTTTTGGCGGCTTCGGTGTTGCTTACTCTTGGCCCATCGAGCGCGGCAATGGGAGAGTCGGTTAGAGACCAGCAGTACTGGCTCGATGACTACGGTTTTACCAGCGCGTGGGAGTCAAGTCAGGGCGAGGGCGTCAAAATAGCGATCATTGATACTGGCATTGACTCCACCCACCCGAGCTTGCAGGGCGCTGTGGTTGGTGGCACAGACATGTCGGGGCTTGGATCAACTGATGGTCAACAACCAGTGGGAAGCAACAGCTATCACGGAACAATGGTGGCGTCCATTGCGGCCGGTCGCGGTGAGTCCGAAATAATCGGTGTTGCACCAAAGGCCGAATTGCTTTCGGTCTCTATCGCATTTGGAGTTGAAGGACTAGATACTGATTCCCAAATTGCAGATGGCATAATTTGGGCTGTAGATAACGGTGCGCAAGTCATAAATCTTTCACTGACTAGAAACTCGGTTTCCTGGCCCGAGAGCTGGGATCAAGCATTCCTCTACGCATTTGAAAATGATGTCGTTGTTGTGGCGGCGGCTGGAAACAGGATAGATGGAACCGAGCAAGTGTCGGCGCCCGCAAGCATACCTGGCGTGATTTCAGTTGCTGGACTAGATCTAAATGGCCTGCCCTCAGAGAATTTTTCAACAGATGGATTAACCATTGGTGTTACCGCACCAGCTGAAGAATTGATTGGTGCGTTTCCTGGCGGCGAGTACCGAATGTGGTCAGGTACCAGCGGGGCCACGCCAATTGTTTCTGGAATGGTAGCTCTAATCCGATCAATGTATCCGGAAATGGATGCGGCCAATGTTGTCAATCGAGTTATCAGCTCGGCAAGTAAGAATGGTTTTGAGGGCTACTCAACAAGCTACGGTCATGGGGTAATTGACGCTAATGAGGCACTGCTAGCCGAGATCCCTCCAGTAACCGAAAATCCGCTCGGCTCTTTGGAGCAGTGGATCGAACTCTACAGAGCCAGCGCCGACAAAGAAGCCGCCCCAGGAGATATTGTCAGCCCAATTCAGGCCCCGACTCCAATCACTTCTTTTGAAGAACCAATAACTGCTGTTCCCTGGTACGCGGATATCAGCAATTGGCTTCCACTTGCTGGCTATGCTGGTCTAGGGCTTCTTGCAACATTCTTGTATTTTGCCTTTAGGCCAGCTGGCCACAGCCCAGAAGAAGAAAAACGAAAGTAGTAAATTAGTTCAATGCCTAGAATCTTGATCGTTGGTGGCGGCTATGCCGGTTTCTACACCGCAAAGAAGCTTGAAAAGTACCTTGGTAAAAATGAAGCTGAGGTGACCCTCGTAGACCCACTGCCTTACATGACCTACCAGCCCTTCTTGCCAGAAGTTGCCGCAGGATCCATTGAACCAAGGCACGTTTTGGTCTCCTATCGCAGGCACCTAAATCGCACCCGCATTGTTGGCGGCAAGGTGAATTTCATCAATCACAAGGAAAAGAAGGTAACGGTTTCGAGCCCAAATCTAGATCCTTACGAGATTGAGTATGACCAGATTGTTGTGACCGCAGGAGCGGTATCCAGAACTTTCCCAATTCCTGGTGTTGCTGATTTGGCAATCGGCATGAAAACTATCGAAGAGGCAATGGAGGTCCGCAACCGCTTGCTAACCAACTTCGATCGAGCTGCCAGCTTGCCAGCTGGAGCGGAGCGTCAAAAACTGCTCACCTTCGTTGTAGTTGGTGGAGGTTTTGCTGGTATTGAGACTTTTGCTGAGATGCTGTCTTTGGCTACCTACCTTTTGCGTTACTACAAGAACATTAAATTTGACGAAGTTCAGTTCCATCTGGTCGAGGCGATGAGTCGAGTTATGCCAGAGGTTTCGCTAAAGACCAGCCAGTGGGTTGTGAAGAACCTGCAAGATAGAAATGCCAAAGTTCACTTGGACACACAGTTGCAATCTGCTGAAGGTGGATTGATCGAGCTTTCTGATGGACTCAAGATAGAAGCAGACATCATAGTTTGGACCGCTGGAGTCATGGCAAACCCTGCAGTGAAGAACACCGACTTGCCTCTTGATGAAAGAGGAAGAGTTACTGCAGACACTTCACTTCGAATTGTTGATGGTGAAAACATCATCGCTGATGCTTGGACCGCGGGAGACAACTCCGCCGTCCCAGATCTTTCTGGAGACGGGGTCGGGGGATACTGCGTTCCAAACGCTCAGCACGCCGTTCGTCAAGGAAAACTACTTGCTAAGAACCTGGTAGCAAACTTGCGTGGCGAGGGAATCAAGCCTTACTTTCACAGAAACATGGGTGCGGTTGCCGGCCTTGGAATTGGAGTCGGAGTGTTCCAGTACCGAAATCTTGCCATCACCGGGTTGCTTGCCTGGTTCATGCACCGTGGTTACCACGTGCTTGCAATGCCGATGTGGGAGCGAAAGCTCCGGGTTCTAGGAGGTTGGATTGCTAACTTCTTGCTAAGTCGCGATGTTGTGTCTATTGAAGCGAGCAAGGATCCTCGATTAGCCTTTGAAACCTGGGCCTCTAGACCAAAGAGCTAGAAATACTTGGTTATCAAGGCCCCCGTAGCCCAATGGCAGAGGCAGACGACTTAAAATCGTCACAGTATGGGTTCGAGTCCCATCGGGGGCACACCTATTAGTTTTCTGTGAGATTAGCGCTAACTGCCAATTTTTGAGCTTTCTGACCTAACATTTTTATAAGGTAAATACTTAATAGTTGATAGGAATCTTCGTGGATATTGCTCTTTTAGTACTGGTTGGTCTAGTTGTCCTAGTGGGAATCTGGCTCTGGTCTACCTATAACGCTCTTGTAGCGCTAAATGTTCGAGTTGACGAGGCCTGGTCGGATATCACAGTCCAACTAAAGCGCAGAGCGGATCTAATTCCTAATCTGATCGAAACCGTAAAGGGATACGCCGCTTACGAAGGCAAAGTCTTTGAAGATGTCACCAGAGCCCGTGCAGCGACCGTTTCACCAGAAGCCCTTGCTCACCCAGAGCAAGCAGCTGCTGCAGAGAACATGTTGCAGGGAGCACTTAAGTCACTATTTGCAGTTGCCGAAGCATACCCGCAGCTACAGGCAAGCCAGAACTTTCTACAGCTTCAAGCAGAGCTAACCGACACCGAAGACAAAATTATGGCTTCCAGACGTTTCTATAACGGTGGCGTTCGAGAGCTAAACACCAAGGTGTTGCAGTTCCCACAAAACTTCTTTGCAAAGAGTCTTGGTTTCCCAGCTCGCGAGTTCTTTGAGGTGGCCGATGCTGCAAGCATCGCAGAGCCGCCAAAGGCTAGCTTCTAAACTCAAGAGAAAAGCAATATGTATTCAGCAATCGCTGCCAATAAGCGCAACACAGTAATTATCATTGGCTTGTTTGTCGCGCTTTTGAGTGCGATTTCAATTTGGTGGGGTACAGCTTCCGGGAACGGTTCATCGGCACTTTTCATTGTTGGCTTTGTTTTGGTTTACACAATTTTTCAGTACTACATGGCCGGAAAGATTGCCATTGGTATGACTGGGGCTGTTGAAATTCAGAAGGCAGATAACCCAAGGCTCTGGCGCACCGTGGAGAATCTATCCATTGCCGAAGGTATCCCGATGCCAAAGGTTTACATCATCAACGATCCTGCCCCTAATGCGTTCGCAGCAGGGCGAGATCCTGAGCACGCAATCGTTGCGGCAACCACCGGACTGCTAGTGATCATGGACGATAACGAACTCGAGGGAGTTATGGCCCACGAGCTAGCTCACATCAGAAATTACGACATTCGAGTGACAACCATCGTCTTTGGCTTGGTTAGTGCAGTTGGAATCTTGGCGGATTTTGCCATCAGGGCAGCTTTCTTTGCCGGAGGCAACAGATCCAGGGACAATGCTGGAGCAGTATTTCTCTTGGTGGGAGTTGTGGCCAGCGTTATTGCATGGTTTATTGGACCCATTGTCACAGCGGCTGTTTCGCGTCAGCGCGAGTTCCTAGCCGATGCAACCGGCGTTGAGATCACCCGCTACCCAGAAGGATTAGCCAGCGCACTCCAAAAGCTGGGCGAATATGGCCGCCCAATGAAGAAAGTGAGCGCATCCATGGCTCACATGTTCATGAATGATCCAATCAAGCCTGGGTTCACCGAGAGGCTCTTTTCTACTCACCCTCCGATCCCCAAGAGAATCGAACGTATTCAGGAAATGGGCACTAAGTTCTAGCCCCAAATCTAACTAAACTTGGGGCTTAGGCAATTTTTCCCGAAAGGCACCAATGACTACTCAATCCCCGGTGGTAGTTCCTACGCTGTCTGATTTTGAGACCGTGCTTGCAAATGTGAGAAAAGTTGCCATTGAAACCCCAACCCTTCACTCAAATTTTCTTTCTGACCTAGTTGGTCAACAGGTTTACCTAAAGTGTGAAAACCTTCAGCGAACCGGAGCATACAAAGTGCGAGGCGCCTTCAACAGAATGAGCCACCTCAGCGCAGCAGAGAAGAAACAGGGCGTTATCGCAGCATCGGCTGGAAACCATTCGCAGGGTGTTGCTTTGGCAGCAAAAAAGCTCGGAATCAAAGCCACTGTTTACATGCCAATCGGTGCATCCTTGCCTAAGGTAGAGGCCACCAGAAACTACGGAGCAAGAGTTGTTCAGCATGGCGCTACTTTTGCCGAGTGCCTAAAGGCTGCTCAGGAAGAAGCCAAGAACACCGGAGCAATCTTTATACCGCCTTTTGATCACATCGATGTTGTTATGGGCCAAGGAACAGTTGGTTTAGAAATTCTTCAGCAACACCCAGATGTCTCAACAATTGTCGTTGCAATCGGTGGAGGGGGGCTGGCCGCCGGCGTCGCCGTAGCGGCCAAGCTTGCAGCTGCGGCTCAGGGGAGAAAGATAAGAGTAATAGGTGTGCAGTCAGAGCACTCAGCCGCCTACCCAGCATCTCTTAGGGCCGGCAAGGTTACCGAGATACAGACCACGCCAACCATTGCCGATGGAATTGCCGTCTCCAAGCCAGGGCGGGTGCCGTTTGAGCTAATCAAGAAGTATGTCGACAAAGTGGTAACCGTTTCGGAAAACGATATCGCGAAGGCCATCTTGGTGCTTCTGGAAAGAGCCAAGCAAGTTGTAGAGCCAGCTGGAGCGGTTGCAGTAGCGGCTCTAATGAGTGGGAAAGCTAAGGCTAAAGGCAAGACAGTTGCGATTTTGTCTGGTGGAAATATGGATCCGCTTTTGCTTCAGAGAGTAATTCGCCACGGTCTATCTACATCCGATCGTTACACCAACTTCTCAGTCATGCTTCCAGACCGTCCGGGTCAACTTGCTCTCACCGCTGAAGTTATCGCCGGAGCACACGCCAACGTCATTGAGGTTTTGCACACCCGCCATGGAAATGGCCTTCAGATTAGTGAAGTTGAATTGAATCTTTCGGTTGAAACAAGTGGCCACGACCACCGAATGGAAGTTGTAAAGGCTTTGGAAAAAGCAGGACTTAGGCCAAAGCTTCAGCCATCTCGAGAAGACTAGCTGTTAGTCACATCCAGAATCTTGACCTGGATTGTTTTGCCATTCGGCAAGTAAACATCGAGCTTCTCGCCGATTTTTTTGCCCATGATTGCGCTTCCGATTGGAGAATCTGGGCTGTAAACCTCAATGTCTTCATCGTCGATCTCGGCGCTTCCCAGTAAGAACTTCTTTTCGGAGCCATTTAGTTCAACGGAGATGACCAGTCCCTGCTGCACAATTCCGTGAGCTTTAGGAGCTTCACCTACCTGAGCGGTTGCCAAGATCTCTTCCAAGCGATTGATTCGAGATTCGATCTTGCCTTGCTCTTCCTTGGCAGCGTGGTAACCACCATTTTCCTTGAGGTCACCTTCTTCCCTAGCCTCCTGAATCCTCTTGGCTATGTCGGCGCGAGCAACTGTTAACAGCTGCTCAAGTTCATTGGCAAGACGGTCGAAGGCTTCTTGGGTAAGCCAGGTGGCATCGTTAGTTTCAGACATAATCTCTCTAGCCTAATTCAGCGACAGCCATCGACCAAGCCTGATACGCCCAATTCTGTGGTGCGAATGGTGCTAGAAATCACTGTAGAGCGACTCTCCGAAGCCGCCACATCCACTGTCAAGAACCCAACAATTGCAAAGGACTGATTTAACACCGTGAGGTCACAACTGACTGCTTGTCCTGGGTTTCTGGACACCTCAAAGGTCACATTAGTTGAGTACTCATCAATTACCTCGTAGGCGATGTCTCTATGAGTTACCTGATTGGAGTTATCGATGCTCACGAAAATAGCCCAAATCAGAAAAGAAGTGAGCGCAACTGCTGCAATTGAAATAGCCAGAATCCGATCACGGTTTCGAAACCGATCTTGACCGTAGCGCTGCTGGAGAATGTTTTTGCTCACTAATCAAGGTTAACTGAAGTTTGTGGCTCATACTTAAGGGTATGAATCAATTAGTAGTTTGGTTAGCCACCGAGGCCCCCAGTGACGTTGTTATTGATGACACCTGGTATAGCCCCGGAGTAGTGGGCTTCTTAGCAACTTTTGGAGTGGCTGGTGCAGCTATCTTTATAATTTTTGACATGACCAGAAGGGTCCGCAGAGTTCGCTATCGCGCAGAGATAGTTCAGAAGCTAGATCTTGAGGAACAGGGCGGAAACCCGCCAAGCTCTGAGTAGTTAGGCGAATGAGCCCGGAACTGGGTTCAGGCAGATAATCAAAACCGCACTCCAGTGGCACAAAAAAGCCAAAACTGTAAAGCTGTGAAAGATTTCATGAAAGCCGAAGTGTCCCGGGATTGGATTAGGTCTTTTCATTGCGTAGAAAACAGCTCCCAGCGTGTACATCAAACCACCGGCAAGGATTAGAACCATCATCGCCAAGTTAACGTTTATAAAATCTGGCAGGTAAACAACCGCAGCCCAACCCATAACGATGTAGATAATTACATACAACCATCTTGGAGCGCCAAGCCAGAACACCCTAAAGCCAATGCCCAGAAGAGCCGTTGCCCAAATAGCAATAATCAATAACAATCCCTTTTCTTGGGGGAGTGCAAGCAAAGTTATTGGCGTATAACTTCCTGCTATCAGCAAGAAGATATTTGCGTGATCAAATCTCTTGAGGGCTTTCTTGGCCTTCGGTTTCCAGTTGAAGCGGTGGTAGATAGCGCTAGTTCCAAACAGCAATATTGAGCTTGCAAAGAATACTGCCGCCGCAATTTTTGCTGTCAACCCATCAGCCAAAACAACAAGCACCACACCGCCAGCAACGGCAATTGGTAAAACTCCTGTGTGGATCCAGCCGCGCCAGGATGGCTTTAAATCTTCTTCGCTCTTAGTCATTTCAGACAGCGGCAAGTGCATCGGCTCCCCGGGTGTTTGTTTTTTTACCATGGTTCAACTCTAGATGGGTTTCGAGGCGGTAGCCTTGGAATGTGCGAAATCCTGTTTACAGCATTTATGAAGCTCGACTCGAGCGCCTGCTCGATAAAGACAATATCCCGAAACACATAGCGGTAATGCTTGATGGCAATAGAAGATGGGCTGATAAGAACAATGGCTCAAAGGCCAAATCGGGACACATTGCCGGAGCACAGAAGATATTTGAATTCCTTTCTTGGTGCGATGAGCTGGCTGTTCCAGTTATCACCCTTTACCTTCTTTCTACCGAGAATCTGAAGCAGCGAAACCAGCAAGAGCTAGAGGACCTTTTTGTAATTCTGGATAAGTTAGCCAAGGAAATGGTCAACAGAGGCAATTGGAAGATTCGGGTCATGGGGGATCGAAACGCACTGTCTAAAGAATTTTTAGAATCCCTTGAGCAGTCAGAGAAAGCTAGCGCCAACACCAAGGGTGCAACGGTGAACCTGGCCATTGGTTATGGTGGCCGCCAGGAAATTACCGACGCCATGAGATCCATTGTGCAATCCTCGATTGCTTCGGGCGATGACCTATCAAAGCTTTCAGACTCGCTCACGCCTGAGTTGATAGCTTCTCACCTTTACACCTCAGACCAACCTGACCCGGATCTAATCATTCGAACCTCGGGTGAGCAGCGCCTAAGCGGTTTTCTGCTCTGGCAATCAAGTAATTCTGAGCTTTACTTCGAGGAAGCACTCTGGCCAGACTTTAGAAAAGTTGACTTTCTGAGAGCTATTCGTGCCTTCACCAGAAGACATCGCCGCTTCGGAGCCTAATCCAACAATTCTTGCTTGGGGATAAGTTTTAACCCCAGCCTCGGTTTCAAAATACCCTGCTTAGGTGTTCGAAAATCCTGCCTCGTTATTTTCAGCACTCGGTCTTGGCTACTTGGCTCTCACTGCTTGGCCGCTAGCCAAGACCGATATTCTGCAGCGTCGCTTGCCAAACAAATACGTCCTACCGGCTTTCCCCATCACGTTGATTGGGCAAGTGGCCGCTGGAATTGCCAGCGGCATTTGGTGGAACATGCTTTGGGCAACTCTGGCTATGCTCGCAACTTTTTTGGTTTCTTCGGGTGTAAACCGATTTGGGTTACTTGGAATGGGGGATGTAAAGCTAATGGCCGTGATGTCCCTGGCCCTTGGTTGGTACTCGGTTACCCTTCCAGTTCTCGCGCTACTAATTAGTTTTTTGGTAGCGGGAGTTGTCGCCCTAATGCTGCTGGTGATAGGAAAGATAAAGCTTGGTGGGTCGATGCCCCTAGGGCCCTATTTGATCGCGGGTTTTTTCGGGGCGATTACTGTGGGGGCTTGGTCATAGACAGCACGTTCAGTGCCTTGTCCAGATCCGCTTCACTGATTTCGCCTCGCTCAACAAAACCTAGGTCAATAACGGCTTCGCGAATGGTGATGGACTTTTCCACCGAATACTTGGCAATCTTGGCTGCTGCTTCGTAGCCAATCACCTTGTTCAGCGGAGTTACAATTGCCGGACTTGATTCAGCCAAAGCCAAAGCGCGGTCCTGGTTTACCTCGAGACCTTCAATTGTTTTGTCCGCGAGGACTCTAGAGGAGTTTGCCAACAATCTGATTGATTCAAGTAAAGAGTTTCCCATTACGGGAATTGCAACATTGAGCTCGAAGTTTCCGCTGGCTCCAGCCCAAGCAACAGTCTGGTCGTTTCCAATAACCCTGGCACAAACCATCAAAACTGCTTCTGGAATAACAGGGTTTACTTTGCCGGGCATGATTGACGAGCCTGGTTGAAGATCGGGAATAGCTAGCTCTCCCAAGCCAGCGTTTGGACCAGAGCCCATCCATCGCAAGTCGTTATTGATCTTGGTTAGGCTAACTGCCAAAACTCTTAGAGCTCCAGAAGCTTCTACTAGGGCATCTCTAGCCCCTTGAGCCTCAAAGTGATCTCTGGCTTCGGTGATCGGCAAAGATGTGGCTTTAGCTAAAAGTTTAATTACTTCTTGCGGGAAACCTTTAGGGGTGTTGATTCCGGTTCCAACGGCTGTTCCACCCAGAGGAACCTCTGCAACACGAGGGATGGTTGCTTGAATTCTTTCAATGCCATATCTAATCTGAGCTGCGTAACCACCAAATTCTTGACCCAAAGTCACTGGGGTTGCGTCCATCAGGTGAGTACGACCTGCCTTTACGACTTGGGACCAGCTCTTGGCCTTTACTTCCAATTTTCCAGCTAGGTAATCAAGTGCTGGCAACAGGTCTGAAACGATGGCGGAGGTAACGGCCAGGTGCACCGAGGTTGGAAAGACGTCGTTAGAAGACTGTGAGGCGTTCACGTGATCGTTTGGATGAACTGCTTTGCCCAGGTGTTTAGAAGCTAGAGAGGCAAGAACTTCGTTCATGTTCATGTTTGAGCTGGTACCGGAGCCGGTTTGATAAATATCTACTGGAAACTCGCCATCGTGTTTTCCGGTAATTACCTCATCTGCACTTTTTGAAATGGCGTCAGCAATTTTCTGGTCCAAAACCCCCAGCTTGGCATTAGCAAGGGCTGCTGCCTTTTTGATTTGTGCAAGGGCTGCGATGTGGGCTTTCTCCAGTGTTGAGCCCGAGATTGGAAAGTTCTCAACAGCTCGTTGGGTCTGCGCGGAATACAGAGCATCCTTAGGGACTTTGACTTCACCCATGGTGTCGTGTTCAATTCGAAATTCCATTGCCGTCCCGCCTAAAACTAGTACCTGAAAATAAGTGTGATATTTACTAAGTAATTTCTTACTTTCACAACCCCTAATTTACTCTCTTTAGCTGCTAACTGGGCCCTAGTTTGTTTCAATCATCAAAGAAAGCTGTGTTGCGAAATCTTCCAACTGCTGCCTAGGCGCCACACCGTAAACCAGGACCGCATGATTCTGGTATTCCAGGAGCATCAAAAAATCCTTTGACTTAGCTGGGTTATTGGACTTGGTGGATTCATAGATAGACCAGGTTTGTTCGCCAAGAGTTATCTCACCGGTTGGCTTATTTGCCTCGAGTTGAATCTGAATCCAAGTTTGATTGACATCAAAACCTTGTGTCAGAGCAATGAATTCATTATTTGGCCCCACAAATCCTGCATACCAGCTGGCAACTCCGTCCTGAGCCGCAGATCTATACCGGGCCGCGTTGGAATACCAGTCGACTGGAAGAGTTGGCACCAACAATTCGCCTAGTGCTTCACTTGCCGCCTGAGATGCAATTTCTTGAAAATCAACCGCCTGCACTCTATTGGAGTCATCGCGCGGAACAGCAAGAATTAATACAAGCATCACGCCGATGGTTGCCCCTAGAGACAAAAGCAAATTTATTAACGTCTGCCGCGCACGACGCTTGGCCGCGGCATCGCTCACTCGGACCCAGTTTTCTTAGTCTTGGAAACCTTGTCTAGTTGGTCTCTTGCGCCAGAAAGCCACTTCTCGCAGCGATTAGCCAGAGCTTCGCCTCGTTCCCAAAGCTGCATTGAATTTTCCAGGGTAACTGAACCTGTTTCGAGCTCAGCAACTACCTTGACCAACTCGTCCCGAGCTTGCTCGTAGCTCATAGCCTCGATGTCTTTATTGGATTCGCTCATTATGTCTCTAGCCTACTTTCAATCTGCCGTGACTCCGAGGTCGCCTCCGGAGAGCGTGACTCGCAGTTTTTCACCCTTGGAAACCTTTTTCGGGTCAGTGATTACTCCATCCTTGAGGTTTCTAACCACCGCATATCCTCGATCAAGAGTTAGCTTTGGGGACAGAGCTCGAACCTGGCCACGGAGGCCTGCAATTTGGAGCTGTTCTTTATCCAGGAAGTTCTTTGTCTGGGACTGCAAAGTTGTAAGTAACTGGCTGATGTTCAGGAATCTCTCATCAACTATTGTGAAAGGATTTGCAAAAATCGGTCTGGTTCTGATTCCAACTAGAAGCTCAAGCTGGTTTTGAACAAAACTTTTAACCCTTAGAGTTATTCTCTCCAGCGCCATAGCGAGCTTCTTGCGCTCTTCAACTACATCCGGGACTACATTTTTTGCAGCATCCGTTGGGGTTGATGCGCGGAAGTCGGCAACATCATCGGTTAGTGGTCGATCATTTTCATGACCGATTGCACTAACAATAGGAGTCTTACAATTTGCCACCGCTCTAACAACCTGCTCATCTGAGAAAACCAAAAGATCCTGAAATGAGCCTCCACCGCGAGCGATGATGATTACGTCAACTTCACTATCGGCATCGAGAGCTTGGATAGCTTTTATTATTTCGGCAGCTGCCTTATCTCCTTGAACGGGAGTGTGTTGAATCTTGAATCGAACTTCTGGCCAACGCTGCTTGGCATTTTCCAGGACATCTTTTTCAGCATCGCTGTTGGCTCCGGTAATAAGTCCGATGAGGTTTGGAAGAAATGGCAGCGGCTGCTTTTTTTCGGCAAGAGTAAGACCTTCTTTGATTAGCTGTTGACGCAAGCGCTCGATTCTCTCTAGTAATTCGCCAAGCCCAACTTTTCTAATGACCAAAACATCCATGCTGGTTTTTCCAGAGCGCTCCCAGAAATCTGGATGGACTAGACAAACCACTCGGTCTCCAGCGGCTAGCTCAGAGATGGTGTTGAGAACATCTGGCCTTCTGGAGTGAATTGAGAAACCCTTGTCAGCCACCAGGTCACGCAGTTCTCCGAAAAAGACGTCCTTTTTTGGGCTGATTTGAGAGATTTGGCCCTCAACCCAGACATTGCCAAGCTTTGTAATCCAGTCCTTCAAGGAGCCGGTGAAATTGGCCACACTCCAGGGAGTTAGCTCACTAGACACTCTAGACTCAGAGGATTGCTGCAGTTGATCCTCTGACATGAGCGTTCCTTTAGGTGGTTGAGTTATCTCTCGTAAGATTGAGCTGTGACCCACATAAATATTACCCCTTCAAAGCGTGTGCTTTTGGCCGCCCCTAGGGGGTACTGCGCCGGTGTAGACCGAGCCGTTATAGCAGTTGAAAAAGCCTTGGATCACTATGGAGCCCCTGTTTATGTTCGCAAGGAAATCGTTCACAACAAGCACGTTGTTACCGGTCTGGAAAAGCGCGGAGCAATTTTTGTTAACGAGGTTGATGAAGTTCCAGAAGGTTCGACTCTAGTTTTCTCCGCTCACGGCGTATCTCCTGCTGTTGTAAAAGCTTCTGAGGCTCGCGGACTAAACACAATTGATGCCACCTGCCCGTTGGTTACAAAGGTGCACCGCGAGGTCCAAAGATTTGCTGCTGAAGAGTATGACATTTTGTTGATTGGTCACGAAGGTCACGAAGAAGTAGAAGGTACCGCTGGCGAGGCACCAGAACATGTTCAGCTTGTCGACGGCAAAGCGGGAATTGACAACGCTAGGGTAAAAGACCCTAAGAAAGTTATTTGGCTTTCACAAACCACCCTTTCAGTCGACGAGACAATGGAAACTGTGCTGAAGCTACGCGAAAAGTTTCCTACCCTTCAGAATCCACCGAGCGATGACATTTGCTACGCAACACAGAACCGCCAAGTGGCAATCAAGAAGGTTGGATCAGAGTCTGACTTAGTTTTGGTAATTGGTTCAGCTAACTCATCTAACACAGTTCGCCTGGTGGAAGTTGCCCTAGAGGCCGGAGCCAAAGCTGCCTACCGAATTGATTACGCCAGTGAAATCAAAGAAGAGTGGTTTGAAGGCGTGGAGACAGTAGGGGTATCCTCGGGAGCCTCGGCACCAGAAGAACTTGTGGATGAAGTGCTTGAGTATCTTGAAAAGCGTCAATTCGGTAAGCCAACGGAGATAACTACGGCTGAAGAAGATGTCCAGTTCTCTCTGCCCAAGGAATTGCGCAAGGATCTAAAAGAAGCCGGTCAGGACACTAGCAACAAGACCAAGCGCTCCTAAGAGCCAAACTCGGTTTCTTTGTATGGGTGGCCAGTCTGGTCGTAGGTAGTCCAAATTCCAATTTGCTTTCCAAGGTCAAAGCTTCCAGAACGCATCAGCGTTCCGTCTTTTCTGTAAAACTCCCAGTAGCCATGCATCTTTGAGTCCTTGAACTTTCCCATATACCTAGGGTTGCCGTTTTGGTAGAAAGGTGAGCGCTCTTGCATTAGGCAGTTGGTGACTTCCCAGCTGAACCCAACTGGTTAGCGGCCTGGGCAACCCTGGCAGCCATTGAAGCCTCAGCTAGCTTTCCCCAAGCTCTTGGATCGTAAGCTTTCTTGTTTCCTACTTCGCCGTCCAACTTTAGAACACCGTCGTAGTTTGCAAACATGTGTCCAGCAACTGCGCGAGTGAAAGCGTACTGAGTATCAGTATCGATGTTCATCTTGATAACCCCAAAGCTAACTGCGTCTGCTATTTCTTTATCTGTTGAACCGGAACCACCGTGGAAAACAAGATCAAAAGGTAGGTCCTTGGAGTACTTGGCTCCAACTGCTTTTTGAATTTCATCTAGTAGCTCTGGCTTTAGCTTTACACTCCCAGGCTTGTAACTACCGTGAACGTTTCCAAAAGTAAGAGCGGTTAGGTATCTTCCGTTTTCTCCAAGACCTAGTGCTTCGACGGTAGCCATACCGTCTTCTACTGTTGTGAAAAGATCTTTTCCAGATCCACCTTCAACACCGTCTTCTTCGCCACCGACAACTCCAACTTCAATCTCCAGAATTGATCCAACCGCAGTGGTCTTTGCCAGTAGCTCTTTTGCAATTTCTAAGTTCTCAGTAAGCGGAACTGCAGAGCCATCCCACATGTGGGAATTGAAAAGTGGATCAAGACCGCTCTTGACGCGCTCTGCGGAAACTTCCAACAACGGTCTAACGAAGCCATCTAGATGTCCCTTGGGGCAATGATCAGTGTGGAGCGCAACGGTGATTCCATATCCCTTAGCTGCCTCGCGAATGAAAGCAGCCATGGCCTGAGCACCAATTGCCATGGACTTCACGGTCGAACCGGAGAAGTATTCTGCTCCACCTGTCGAGACTTGAAGAATTCCATCTGAACCGCATTCTTGAAGACCTTGCAAAGCAGCAATCGCGGTAGCCGAAGATGAAATGTTTATAGCCGGGTAAGCAAACTTCTGGGACTTGGCCCGATCCAACATCGCTAGATAGGCCTCAGGGGTTGCTACTGGCATGGCTACTTCTCCTTGTGAATTGCTGGCTCTTTGAGCGGTGCTGCCAGGTCTACATCCTCAGTCAAGAACACCTCAGGCAGATTGTCAATGTGATCCAGGCCACTGGTTGGCTGTGATACCTTCACGGCACCCCACTGAACCGCAGTCATGGCGCCAACCGGGACATTGAACTCCAC
>JBIIME010000024.1:0-18304 GCA_044338175.1 Rhodoluna sp. | reverse complement strand
GGGTTCGGTTCTTACCAATAAGTACGCTGAAGGCTATCCGGGTAAGAGGTATTACGGTGGTTGCGAAGTTGTTGACGTTGCGGAAGAGCTAGCCCGCACTCGAGCTAAAGAACTCTTTGGGGCAGAGCACGCAAACGTGCAGCCACATTCTGGAGCCACCGCTAACGCAGCTCTTATGATGGCTCTTGCAAAACCAGGCGATCGTATTTTGGGTCTTGAGCTGGCTCACGGTGGCCACTTAACTCATGGAATGAAGCTTAACTTTTCTGGTCAGACCTACGAGCCACATGCCTATGGACTAAACCCAGAAACAAATTTGATTGATATGGAAATTGTTCGAGCACGTGCGCTTGAAACTAAACCACAGGTTCTGATTGCTGGTTGGTCCGCTTACTCAAGGCATCTAGATTTTGCTGCCTTCCGCTCAATTGCCGATGAAGTTGGAGCGAAGCTATGGGTGGACATGGCTCACTTTGCCGGCCTAGTTGCTGCAGGATTACACCCATCGCCTGTTCCTTATGCTGATGTTGTTTCAACCACAGTTCACAAAACCCTTGGAGGACCAAGATCCGGTTTGATTCTTTGCAAGGAAGAATATGCCAAGAAAATTGACATGGGAGTTTTCCCTGGCCAGCAGGGTGGACCGCTGATGCATGTGATTGCTGCTAAGGCGGTGGCTTTCAAGGCCGCGATGAGCCCTGAGTTCAAGGAGCGCCAGCAGCGCACAATCGAAGGAGCCAAAATTATCGCTGAGCGTCTGGTGCAGCCAGACGTGAAGGCCAATGGAGTTTCCATATTGACCGGTGGAACGGATGTCCACTTGGTTTTAGTTGATCTTCGTAATGCCCCAATCGATGGAAAAGAGACTGAAAATCTGCTTCACGATGCAGGTATCACCGTGAACCGAAACTCTGTCCCGAATGACCCGAGGCCACCAATGGTGACTTCAGGTGTTCGAATCGGAACCCCAGCCCTTGCCACACGAGGATTTGGGGCAACCGAGTTCACCGAGGTTGCGGAGATCATCGCTCAGGTATTGCTTCCAAATCCAGATACCCAAGCTCTAAAAGCTAGAGTTCGGGTGCTGACCGAGAAGTTCCCACTTTATTCCGGCCTAGAGAACTGGTAGCACTTGAGTGCCACAATTCTTGATGGCTTAGCTACGGCTAAGGCGATAAAGAAAGAACTTGCAGCCAAAGTGGCTGAGCTAAAAAAGCGTGGCATTACTCCAGGCCTTGGAACCTTACTGGTTGGAGATGACCCGGGCTCACACGCCTATGTGTCTGGCAAGCATCGTGACTGCGCCGAAGTTGGAATCAAGTCGATCCGAATTGATTTACCAGCGAGTGCTTCGAAGTCAGACATCTTGAATGCAATTAATGATTTGAACTCATCCAAGGATGTCACCGGCTACATCATTCAACTACCGCTTCCGGTGGGAATTGATTCGCTAGAACTTCTTGAACTTATTGACCCAGCAAAAGATGCCGATGGATTGCACCCAGTGAACCTGGGGCGATTGGTCTTAAATGTCTCAGGAGATATGAAATCACCGGTTCCTTGCACACCTGCTGGAATTGTTGAACTACTTCGTAGATATGATGTTTCACTAAGCGGCAAAAAAGTAGCGGTGCTTGGCAGGGGAGTAACTGTTGGTAGACCGCTGGGTTTGCTGCTTACAAGAAAAGGAATCGACGCAACAGTAACCCTCTTGCATTCGGCCAGTAAAAACATTCCCGAAGCCTTGCAAAATGCTGATGTCATTGTTGCCGCTATTGGTGTTCCGCATTTTGTGAAGCCAGAGTGGGTCAAACAAGGAGCTGCGGTATTAGATGTCGGCATCAGCAGAACCGAAGGCAGCAAGCTTGCGGGGGATGTTGATCCAAGGGTGTCAGAGGTTGCAGGCTACCTATCGCCAAACCCCGGTGGCGTGGGTCCAATGACCCGCGCGATGTTGCTGCAAAACGTAGTTCAGCTAGCTTCTAGAACTTAGATCTAATTGCCCACAGGTCAGCAAATACGGGCCTAAATAGAGTACTGGCCAGATAGCCAACCCCTGCAGATCCACCTGTTCCCATCTTCGCTCCAATGGTGCGCTCGACCATTTTTACGTGACGGTAACGCCACTCCTGGAACCCCTCATCGAGATCCATGAGGGCTTCGCCCACCATGTTGGCTTCTGGATCATTTCGATGAGCTGCCAATAGTGTTTCTTGAACCTCCTCGTTTGCTTCATAAGGAAGCGCCACGTCTCGATCCAGAACTTCCCTTGGCATTTTGTGTCCGCGAGAGTCAAAGAATCTCAGGGCACTGTCATAAAGGCTCGCCCTACTCATCGCAGCCTCAACTTTGTTTCTGGCACTTGATCCTGGAACTAGGTGTGAGGCCATCGACATGCCGGTTCCCGCCTTGGCATCTGCTCCTGCCTGGTCGCGTCTTCCAAGAACTGCTTCTAGCTCACGAAACTGAGCGGATTGAAAACCAGATGCAGAACTTAATCGACCGCGGAATGAGTTGAACTGCAGAGGTGTCATCGTTTCAAGAATGTCCAGTTGCGCAACACAAGTTTTCATAATGGTTCTCATGCGGCCAAGAATTGAAAGGGATCTATGGGTTTTAGATTCCTCCAGGGCAACTTGCAGTGCTTGACTTTCGTGCAAGAGTTGCTTGAACCAAAGCTCATAAACCTGGTGAATTGTTATGAACAGAAGTTCGTCGTGTTCTGGACCATCGGATAGCGGTTGTTGGAGCTCGAGTAAGGCATCTACCTTTAGGTAGCTAGTGTAGGTGACGGCTTTGTCATGCTGTTCGCTCATTTAGGTAACTCGGTTTCCACTCTCTTGGATTTTTTCGTAGTCCTTGCGCGTAACGGAATCTCTGATTCTTTCGAAACCATCAAATACCTCAACGAAGCTAGTTGGTAACGGCGAAATTGCCAGCCTTATGGAATTTGGCATCCGGTAGTCAGGAACTACTTGGGCGAACTGCCTAAGTGCTGCTGCGATCCTTTTGGCTTCCGGATGTCCGATTGTGATGTGACCTCCGCGAAGGCGGTGATCTCGGGAAGTCAAGAGCGTGAAGCCCAATGGAACAAGCCAGGCATCAAACAGCGCAATCATGAGTTCGGTACCAATAGCGGCTTTCTTGGCAATTCGGGAAATTCCCGCCCGCTCAATCATTTCGTAGCTAGCTTGGACTGCTCGAATACCAACTATTGATGGGCTGGCAATCTGGAAACCGCGGATGCTATTGTTCTTATCAAAAACTGGCCCCATTGCAAACTGATCGTCCTGAGCAAACCACCCTTGAATTGGCACTTTCAAACTGGATTGCAGTTCCTTGCGAACATATAACCAAGCCGGCGAACCTGGGCCGCTGTTGCCGTACTTATAGGTGCAGCCAACGGCCAAGTCCACTCCATTGGAGTCGAAATCGAGCTCCACGGAGCCTCCAGCGTGAGATGCATCCCACACAACCAACCCGCCGTAAGAGCGAACCAAATCAGTTATTGCTTTCAGGTTTGCCCTAGCTCCAGATCGATAGTTGACCGCCTGCAGTGTCACTAAAGCCACATCGGTACTCAAAAATGGCGCCAACAGTTCGGCTGTTACCAGCTCATTCTCGGAGGGAATTTTTACTGAGCCTGGACCACCGGTTCCGTCGGTGTCTAGAGTGATGAGCTTCAAATTGAACTGCTCCGCTATTCCTTGAATTACAAATCGGTCGGTAGGGAAGTTAGCTGAGTCGATGATGATTGTTTTTCGTCCAGGACGAGCTTTGATTGCCGCAACGCACAGCTGGTAAAAATTCACGCTTGTCGTGTCACAAACCAATACCTGACCACTTGCGGCACCAAGAGTTGCTCTTCCTAGTAGATCCCCTGCGGGTTGAGCCTCGTCAATCCAATGGCTCCAACCATCAACTAGCTCTGTGCCCCACTCGTCTGTAAGAAAGCTCGAAACTCTATTGATAGTTTCAAGCGGTAACCGACCAAGTGAGTTTCCGTCAAGGTAACAAAGTGATTCATCTTTGATGAAGAACTCTTTACGAAATTCTTTGAGTTCGTCGGCCTGATCTAGAAGTTCTGCAGTGCTTCTGGAAAGTAGGTCGCCGATTCCTCTAAGCAGTGGGTAGTTCATGAGTTTTAGCCTAGCCCGAACAAAGACCTCGAGTTACACCAAGAGTTGGTGCTTGGCCAGCTGTTTGTATAGCGGCGTGGACTTGACAAGCTGTGAGTGTGTTCCTGAGCCAACTACCTGTCCCTGGTCGAGAACGATGATTAGATCGCTATCGACAACCGTCGAAAGCCTGTGAGCGATAACAATCATCGTTCTACCCTGAGCCACAGCATCGATAGCCTCTCGCATCCGCTGCTCGTTTAGGCCATCGAGAGCCGAAGTCGATTCATCCAGTAGCAAAATTGGCGGGGCCGCCAACAAGGCTCTGGCTATCGCAAGGCGCTGACGCTCTCCACCGGAGAGCATGATTCCAGCTTCTCCAACCTCAGCGTCGAGGCCCCTCTTATCTCTTTTGAGAACGGCGGTAAGGTTTACTTCTGCGAGTACCGACTTGAGCTGTGCATCAGTTGCATTAGGAGAGCCAATGAGGAGATTTTCTCTAATGGAGCCAGCTAGTACCGGCGCATCTTGCTCAACATAACCAATTTGAGAACGTAAGGCGTCACGTGAAAGCTTGGTAACAGGCGTGCCATCCAGCAAAATCTCGCCGGAGTTTGGTTCGTAGAATCTTTCAATTAGCGACAAGATTGTGGATTTACCAGCACCGGAAGGTCCAACCAATGCGACGCGGTCACCCTTTTTGATCTTGAAACTAACTGAACTTAGAACCGGTTTTCCATCTCGATGGGCTTCGGCTGCTGGATAGGCAAAGCTAACTTTCTTGAACTCAATAGCGTTTTGAGTTCTTTTTGGCTTAGATGTCAAAGCAGATTCGGAAGCGCTCTCTTCGAGAGGTAGCTGAAGGATCTCTTCAATTCGAGCAAGGGCACCGAGCGCACTCATCACCGAGCTGTATGCGCCAAAAGCTTGCCCGAGTGGCCTGATCATCAAAAACATCAAAAGAATAAAAGTAACGAGGTTTGCAACCGATGTTTCTCCGGCTGCAACCCGGTAGCCACCAACACCGAGCACGACAATGAACGCGGCGTTAGAAGCAACTCCCGCAATTGGCGAAATCAGCGCATTAATTTTGGCAATCTTTACGCCCTGAACATAGGCCTCGTTGGCGTCGTTGCTAATTCCTTCGGTTTCTCTTGCCTCAGCTCTAGCTGCACGAATGGTTCTTACCGCTGACAAGGCTCGCTCTACTGAAGCGGCCATGTCACCTACTCGTTGCTGTGCCTTGGTTGTGGCAGATCTAATCTGTCTTGCTGAAACCACAATCGAAGCAACCGCGACAGAGATCATCGCGAGAGTGAGAAATAGTAAGAATGGGTCAATGAATGCCATGGCTATGATCGCACCAACAAAAATCAGGACACCACCGGCTGCATCAATTAGACCTTGAGTGAGAACGGCACGCAACAAGGTTGTGTCGGAACCAACCCTAGAAACCAAGTCACCGGTTCTTCTAAGGTCGTACTCCAAAATCGGTAGCTTCAGTAGCCTTACCGCTAGCTTGTTGCGGGCTGATAGAACAACACCTTCGCCAGCTTTTGCCAACACGTAGTACATAAATCCGCTGGCAATTCCGGCTCCAAGAATAACGAGAACCAGAATCAAAGCTAGCTGTCCTACGTCCTCGCCGTTTTGCACGGCGGTAATTACCTGCCCTACTACCAGCGGCTGAGCCAAGCTAACTACCGCTCCAATCAAAGAGAGCACCACCGCAACAACCAAAGCTGCTTTGTGTTCAAAAAGGTAGGGAGTTAGTTGGCTGAACTTTGCTTTTGGACCGGTGTCTTTGGGGCTTAGATTTCTTCCTCTGCCTGCCATACTCATGGTCTAAATTCCTTCAATCATTGGGTTACCGTAGATTTTCTCGTTGAGAAGATAGTTGATCTCCTGAAGCGATAGGGCTTCGGTGTATGCGGTGTTTTTGAAAAACTTGGAGTAGTCAACGCTTTCAAGGGCGGCTAGGGCCTGTGGATGGTTCAGTTTCAAAAACATTTGAGTGGTATTTGGAACTGGTTCAAATTCAGTCTTCACCTTCCCGCAGCCATAACCAAAGATTGTCAGTGAAACATCAGCTTGTTCCGGCGAAACTTTTTCAATGATTCCCCTATCTGCAACTCGAACCAAAGCTCTGGGTAAATCTGCTTTTTTCCAAATCTGAAAGCATGTTGCCAGATGTGTCTTGTTCGATAGAGGCAATCCTTCAGCGTCGACATAATCAATTTCTAGATCTAGATCAAGTGTTAGCTCAAATCCCAAGTCGAGCCGATTTGTTACTGACCACTTACGCCATGACCTAGGAACTATAAAGCAAATGGCGTCGCTAACTAGCGCAGCATGGTTAAAAAATGGAATGCTCAAAGAATTATTTCTACCAAATGGAGGATTGGAAATAGTTACTAAATTGCTTTCCTTGACTTCCTGCTCGAGGAAATTTCCTTCTGTTACGAGTTCATGGAGTGGCTCGATGTCGAAGCTGACTACTTTGCTGACCCCAACAGCTTGAACTGCTTCGATGAATGCGCCAGTTCCACCAGCTGGCTCTAGGACTGTCTTTCCCGCAAGCGGGCCAAGTACCTTTTCAATTTGCACAACTAGGTCTAGCGCAAGAGATTTTGGCGTGTAGTACTGCTCTTTCCCAGTAATCCGAGTGTTCCCTAATTTGACTGCAGGCAGGATTTCGGTGGGCATTACTCAAGGCTAACAAGCATTTGAAGGCTTATGGCAGCTGACCAATACCAAACAACTGGATTTAGTTACCAGAAGACTGCTAGGACTACGTTGAGGAAGGTTAGTCCACCTATGGTGCCAAGTGTGCTTCCGGATACTGGCTTCTTCTTTCGATTTAGCATCACTAGAACCAACACGATCAGGGCAACAACGGACTTGATTGCGATTTTGCTGTGATCTAGATCGCGGCCATCACCAAGGGCTAACTCCCACTCACGAACTCCAACTAGGAGAAGGCCTGTAAGTAGCGCGGTCCAAGCACCGTGAACCATGGCCGGAAGGATCTCGGCGGTCTTTGCGCGCAGAGCTTTGATTTGGACCAAGAAACCACCCAATAGGGCCGAAAGACCAACTAGGTGTAGCACAACAAGAAAACTTTTTATGATTCCCGCAAGTTCAAGCATGATTTCTCCTTCGTTACTTAAAGGATAACCGCTTCATTGTTATTGCGGCCTCAACCGCTTCAGCACCTTTATCTTCTTTTGATCCCGGTAGACCAGCTCGATCGAGGGCCTGCTGCTCGTTGGCAACGGTAAGTAATCCAAAGCCAATTGGAACAGAGCTATCTAACTGAACGCGAGTTAGTCCACTGGTTGCTGCATCGCAGACGTAGTCAAAGTGAGGCGTGTCACCCTGAATTACAACACCAAGGGCAATTACAACTTCTGCCCCATTTTTGATTGCCATTTGTGCTCCCAGTGGAAGTTCAAATGCACCTGGCACTCGAATTACTTTGTAGTCAGTGTTTCCCGCAGCCTTCAGTGCGCGCTCAGCTCCGGCCAGTAAGGCGTTGGTTATGACTTCGTGCCAGCTGGTGACAACAACTGAAACTTTAACTCCTGCTGCGTCGATTGATATTTTTGGGGCGCCGTTACCGCTCATCTCTGTCCAATTCTGGGATCATGTGACCCATTTTCTCTCTCTTGGTTTCCATGTATTCAACGTTCTCATCTTGCTGACCCACAACAATTGGCACATACTCATTGACTACAATTCCTGCAGCCTCGAGAGCTTCAATCTTTGCTGGGTTATTGCTCATCAAGCGCACACTCTTAATCCCCAGGTCGCGAAGGATAGAAACAGCTGCGCCATATTCCCTTGCCTCACTTGGAAGACCTAGGGCTAGGTTTGCTTCGACTGTGTCCATACCCTCATCCTGCAATGCGTACGCCTTGAGCTTGTTTAGAAGTCCAATGCCTCTACCTTCTTGACCACGAAGATAAATCACAACCCCACCCTTTGGATCGCTTGCGATCTTGTCCAGAGCAAAGTCAAGCTGTGGACCACATTCGCACTTCTTAGACCCGAAGGCTTCACCCGTTATGCACTCGCTGTGCATTCTTACCAAGACGTTTTCGTGGTTTGGCTCACCGGCAATAATGGCCACGTGTTCCGCGGTTGTCTTGGTGTCGTAGTAGCCACGGACCTTAAAGGAGCCGTGGGTGCTTGGCATCTTGGCCTCAGCCTCGAACCTGATTCGACTTACTGAGTCATCGCTTGGGATTGGCTCTGCCACTTCGCGGTAGTCAAAGATTTGCTCGATGCTGATAACTGGGAGGCCTTCTTTTGCACCAACTTCTTGAAGCTCTGGAAGACGCATCATGGTGCCATCTGCAGAAACCATCTCGGCAATTACGCCAACTGGCGTAAGGCCTGCAAGTTTTAGTAGATCCACCGTTGCTTCAGTGTGTCCTGGTCTTCCAAACACACCATCTGGGTGAGCTCTGAGGGGAATAACGTGACCTGGACGAATCAGATGCGCTGGCTGGGAATTTGTGTCAGCAAGAACTCGCAGGGTGTGAGCTCTGTCGGCCGCACTGATTCCGGTTGTGACCCCAGAGGCCGCGTCAACTGAAACTGTGTACTGGGTACGGTAACGATCTTGATTGTTGTTAGTCATCAATGGAAGTTCCAAGCGGTTAGCGAGGGACTCTGACATCGGTGCGCAGAGGAAACCGGAGGTGTGATTCACCATCCAGGAAATCCATTCGGGTGAGGCAAACTGCGCTGCCATGATCGCGTCACCTTCGTTCTCACGATTGCGGTGATCTACTACCAGCACCGGCTTTCCAGCCTTGAGTGTTTCTAGTGCTTGTTCTATGGTTGCCAGATTCATTTCTGACTCCTTGCCTCTATTAGTTTCTCAATGTGCTTTGCCAAGATATCTGCTTCTACGTTCAACTTTGCGCCCACACCTTTTTTACCAAGGGTGGTAAGGCGCAAAGTTTCGGGTATCAGGCTCAGTGAAACAACATCTCCTGAGATGTCATTCACTGTTAGTGAAACTCCGTCAAAGGTGATTGAACCCTTATGAACAACATACTTAGCAAGCTCACTTGGAATTTTTACCTTCACTACTTCCCAGTTAGCACTTGGCTCTCTGGAGATGATTTCTGCAACGCCGTCCACGTGCCCTTGGACCACGTGTCCACCGAATCTTCCAGCACCAGACATTGCGCGCTCGAGATTCACCTTGTCGCCAACAGCAATACCGCGAAGGCTGGTTCTATTCAGGGTCTCTAGCATCACATCGGCAACAAAGCCATCGGGGGTCAATTCAGCCGCCGTGAGGCAGGTTCCATTTACAGATATCGATTCACCTTGAGAAAGATCGGATCGCACTAGCTCTCCGCTGACTTGCAAGCGAATGCTGTCGCCTAGCTCTTTTACCCCTGAAATAGTTCCAAGTTCTTCGACTATGCCTGTAAACATCAGCTTCTCCCTAATGGTTTCGCGATGATCTGAATATCTGATCCAAGATTGTTAACTTCTAAAAACTCAAGATCCTTGGCGTCTTGGATTGAAGGCACGTCGATGGAGCCAATAGCGAGCTTGTCGCCACCAATCAATTTTGGAGCTAGGTAAATGACAAATTCATCTACTAGGTCCATTTGCACAAATCGACTTGCAAGAGTTGGTCCACCTTCAACCAAAACATGCTTGATACCTTTTTCGTAAAGCTCGCTTAGCGCACCATGGATTGATTGCGTTTTTAAAGTAAGAGTTTCTGCATCGTCATTGAATATTCGAAGCTCTGCCGGTAACTCCCGCTCGCCAAGCACGACCCTTAATGGTTGAGTGTGGTACAGCGAACCATCTGGTTTTCTTGAAGTGAGTTCAGGATCATCTATTAGTGCAGTGCCGGTTCCAACCAAGATGGCGTCAACTTCAGATCTTCTTTGGTGAGCATCCTGTCTGGATTCTTTTCCGCTGATCCATTTGCTAGTTCCATCTTGCGCGGCAGCGCGACCATCGACACTACTTGCCCATTTCAAGGTAACAAACGGTCTTTTGTTTTTCGCGGCCGTGAGCCACACTCTCGACTGCTTATCTGCTTTATCGGCATGAAAACTGGAGATTACTTCAATTCCTGCATTACGCAGTGTTTCTGCGCCACCGCTGGAGTGATCGCCTGGATCTAAAGACGCAAAGACGACTTTGCCAACTCCTGCGTTAATTAGTGCTTGTGAGCATGGACCAGTTTTTCCGGTGTGGTTGCAAGGCTCTAAGGTCACAATCGCAGTTGAACCTTCAGGAAGCTTTGATTCGCCCTTGAGTGCAGAGTTGATTGCAACAACTTCGGCATGGTCAGTTCCAGACCCCTTGTGGTAGCCCTCACCAATTAGTTCGCCTTGCGCATTTAGAATCACTGCGCCTACCTGGGGGTTAACTCCTGTGATTGGTCCCCTTAGGGCAAGCTCAAGCGCGCGAGTCATCGCGTCATCGAGGCTTAGCTTGGACATATCCCTACCCTTGTTCGTATTTGAACCTCGGGGCAGCGGAATGGGAAAGTAGAGTCAACCGAATTAGCGCTGAAAGCGCCAACGACTGACCCTAGGTTCTTCTCCCATCCGGACTTTAACCGTCGGCTCTGGAATTTCACCAAATCAACCGAATAAGAACTTTTTCAAGATCTGATTCGGGTCGCGGGCTATACCGCCGGCTCAGATTTTCACTGACCCCGAAGAACGTTGTTGCGTTTCTATCCTTACAGATAACTAGAATTCGTGCCCAAAAATTTCATGGGCTCCCAGCTAACTCCTAGGAATAAAGCCAATTTTGTCGTAAACGCTAGCCAAAGTGGCCTCGGCTAGTTCGTTGGCACGCGAGGAGCCAGAGTCCAACAAGCGATCTAGCTCGTCGGTGTTTTCCAATAACTCGGAAGCACGTTGCCTAATTGGTTCGATAACCGAAATTACTGCGTCGGCAACTTCCCCCTTTAGGTCTCCATAACCTTTGCCAGCAAAGGCCGCTTCCAAATCCTTTATTGATTTACCTGAGACGGCTGAGTAGATTCCAAGCAGATTAGAAACCCCTGCTTTGTTTTCTGCGTCAAATCTAATCTCGCTATCGGCATCGGTTACGGAACCCTTGATCTTTTTTACCGTCACACTGGAATCATCCATAATGTTAATGGTTCCTTTTGGTTCGTTTGACTTAGACATTTTCGCAGTTGGATTCTGTAGGTCATAAATCTTTGCAGTTTCTTTCAAGATGTGAGCTTCGGGAACAGTAAAAGTCTCACCAAATCTGGAATTGAATCTCATTGCTAGATCTCTGGTTAGTTCAAGGTGTTGCCTTTGGTCTTCACCAACCGGAACCTTCTTGGGTTGATAAAGCAAAATGTCTGCTGCCTGCAGGATTGGGTACGTGAATAGACCAACCGACGCAGAGTCACTTTCGGCTTTTTGAGACTTGTCTTTGAACTGAGTCATTCGACCAGCTTCGCCAACGCCGGTTATGCAATTGAGGACCCAGGCAAGTTGCGCATGAGCGGGCACTTGGGACTGAATAAACAACGCAGACTTACTCGGGTCAATTCCGGCTGCAATATATTGCGCAGCGGTTCGACGGGTGTTGGCAAGAAGCTGCTTTGGGTCTTGGGGAACAGTGATGGCGTGGAGATCAGCAATCATGTAATAGGCGTTGAATTCTTCTTGCATCGCAACCCAGTTATTCAAGGCCCCTAGATAGTTTCCTAGGTGCAGGGAGTCTGCAGATGGCTGCATGCCGCTTAGAAGATTAGGTTTGCTCACCTTAGATAGCGTATTCCACAGTTACCGGAGAATGGTCAGTCCAACGCGCGTCATAGCTTGGGGCCCTGTGAACTTTGTACTTTCCAGACACCTTGGCTAGAGCGGGTGTTGCTAGGTGATAGTCAATTCTCCAGCCGGCATCAGTATCAAATGCCTTACCGCGATAGGACCACCAGGTGTATGGGCCAGGTTTGTTTGGGTGGGCGGCTCGACCTATGTCGACCCAGCCCTGCTTATCCATAAAGGTATCGAAGTAGGCACGCTCCTCAGGCAAGAAGCCGGCGTTTTTGATATTGCCTTTCCAGTTTTTGATATCAAGTTCAGTGTGACCAACGTTTAGATCCCCAACCACCAGAGCCAATGTTTGCTCTTTGGTGAGCTTTGCCATTCGAGACTGCATGGCTTCTAGAAACTTGTATTTTTCAACTTGCTTAGGGGTATCTACTTCACCCGAGTGAACGTAGCAACTCACAACCGTAACGGCTTTGCTACCAACTTCGAATACGCCTTCTAGCCAACGTCCTGCCGAATCAAAGTCTTTAGAGCCAAGTGTAACTTTAGATTCAACTGCTGGCACTTTGCTCACCAGTGCAACACCGGCTCGTCCTTTGGCAGATGCTTCATCGTGCAGGATGTGCCACTTACCACCGTTAGTCGCCAAACCGCCGTGCTCATTAAAAAGTTCATCCAGATCAGCCCTACTTGCTCTAACTTCTTGCAAAGCTAAAACATCAGCGGTGGATTTTTTGAGCCAATCACCCATGCCATTACGAAATGCTGCGCGAACCCCATTGACGTTGATTGTTGCAACTTCAAATGGTTTCTTAGTTGGCACTAAAAGCTCACCAGGACTGTGTCCCCTTGGACCTCAACGGTTATCTTTCCTAGGGCACGCTGAGCCGGACCTTTAATTACAGATCCATCGTCTGCGTTATAAACCGCACCGTGGTTATCACACTTGATCTCAGAATTAGCAACGGTACTCATCACAAATCCTGCGTGGGTACAAACCGCGCTAAAGCCGCGGAAGACATCCTGCGATGGGTGTGTAATCAAAATAGGTGTTCCAGAAACATCAAATTTCTTTCCAGAACCGACAGGAATATCTGTTGTCTTGCAGACCTCTACAGGTGCCGATGTACTTTCAGTTGGCACCTCAGATTCAGTTGCGCCCGGTTCAACTGTTGCCTGTGGAGTGCAAGCAGCCAAAGCAGTTACGGCAGATATCCCAACGGCGGAGGCGATCACTGCTCGACGAGAAACCATTACGGTCTGCCCTTCAGGATTGCCTGCTTCACTTCAGCAATAGCTTTTGTCACCTGAATTCCTCTAGGGCATGCTTCGGTGCAGTTAAAAGTAGTACGGCAGCGCCAAACACCTTCTTTATCGTTCAAGATATCGAGCCTTAGCTCCGCACCTTCATCGCGAGAGTCAAAGATGAACCGGTGGGCGTTGACGATAGCTGCTGGACCAAAGTACTGGCCGTCGGTCCAGAACACTGGGCAGCTCGTGGTGCAGGCGGCACACAAGATGCACTTTGTGGTGTCGTCGTAACGCTCGCGCTGCTCAGGAGACTGCAGTCTTTCTTTTTCTGGATTAGTTCCAGCAATCAAGAATGGGTTGATGTCACGGTAGGCCTTGTAGAAAGGTTCCATGTTCACAATCAAGTCCTTCTCAACCGGCAGACCCTTGATTGGTTCTACGTAAATGGGCTGGGTGATGTCTAGATCCTTGATCAGGGTCTTACAAGCCAAACGGTTTCTTCCGTTGATTCGCATGGCATCCGAGCCACAAACACCGTGAGCGCAGGATCTGCGGAAAGTCAATGAGCCATCAATTTCCCACTTGATCTTGTGCAGTGCATCTAGAACACGATCGGTTCCATACATAAGTACGTCGTAGTCAACCCACTTAGCTTCTTCGCTGGTCTCCGGGTCAAAGCGGCGAACCATGAGAGTTACCGTGAATGACGGAATCTCTGCTATTTCTTTAACGCTCTCGACCATTAGTACTTACGCTCCATCGCTGGGTAGTTGGTAACAACCACAGGTTTCCAGTCAACCCGGATGTCCTCACCAGGCTTGGTTGGAACAACCTTGGTTTTGTATGCCATGGAGTGAACCATGAAATCTTCATCGTTTCTGGTCTCGTAATCCTCACGGAAATGGCCACCGCGGCTCTCCCTGCGCTCGCGAGCTGTCATAACCAAAACCTCAGCGAGATCGAACAAGAAACCAAGCTCAATTGCTTCAAGTAGGTCGGTGTTGAATCGCTTTCCGCGGTCTTGAACCGCGATGTTTTCGTAGCGCTTTCTTAGCTCAGTTATCTTGTCTAGCGCCTCATTGAGAGAGTCTTCGGTTCGGTAAACCTGGGCGTTTTTGTCCATGGTTTCCTGCAATTCTTTCCTTAGAACCGCAATCTTCTCGGTACCGGTTGAGTTTCTTGTTACAGAAAGCAAGATCTCAACCTGAGCGGTGGCGTTTTCTGGAACTGGAACAAAATCTGCATCCTTGGCGTACTCAACCGCGTAGATTCCAGCGCGCTTACCAAATACGTTGATGTCAAGTAGCGAGTTGGTTCCCAAGCGGTTAGCTCCGTGCACCGAAACACATGCACACTCACCAGCAGCGTAAAGACCTGGCACCACAGTGTCGTTGTCGCGAAGCACTTCGGTCTTGATGTTGGTTGGAATTCCACCCATCGCATAGTGTGCAGTTGGGAAAACTGGTACTGGTTCGGTGTAAGGCTCAACGCCAAGATAGGTTCTTGCAAACTCAGTAATATCTGGAAGCTTTGCGTCAATAACTTCTGGTGGAAGATGCGTTAGATCTAGCAAAACGTAATCCTTGTTTGGACCCGCGCCTCTTCCCTCACGAACCTCATTAGCCATGGCTCTTGCGACCATGTCTCTTGGGGCAAGGTCTTTAATGGTCGGTGCGTAACGCTCCATGAATCTTTCACCCGAAGCGTTTCTCAAAATTGCACCCTCACCACGGGCTGCCTCGGAAAGCAAGATTCCAAGACCAGCCAAGCCGGTTGGGTGGAACTGGTAGAACTCCATGTCTTCTAGTGGAAGACCCTTACGCCAGATGATTCCAACGCCGTCACCTGTGAGGGTGTGAGCATTCGAGGTTGTCTTGAAGATTTTTCCAAAACCACCGGTTGCAAAAACAATCGACTTGCCCTGGAACACGTGAAGATCGCCAGTAGCTAGCTCGTAAGCAACAACAGCGGCTGGACGCTCCACGCCATCAACTTCGTTCATCACTAGGTCAAGAACGTAGAACTCGTTGAAAAACTCGATGCCAAGCTTTACGCAGTTTTGGTACAGGGTCTGCAAGATCATGTGTCCGGTGCGGTCAGCTGCGTAGCAAGACCTTCTAACTGGCGCTTTTCCGTGATCTCTGGTGTGACCACCAAAGCGTCGCTGGTCGATCTTGCCATCCGGGGTTCTGTTGAATGGCAGACCCATGTTCTCTAAATCGATAACGGCCTGGACTGATTCTTTAGCAAGAATTTCAGCGGCATCTTGATCTACGAGGTAGTCTCCACCTTTTACGGTGTCGAAGGTGTGCCACTCCCAACTGTCTTCTTCAACGTTGGCAAGTGCTGCTGCCATTCCACCCTGGGCTGCACCGGTGTGCGAGCGGGTTGGGAAAAGTTTTGAGATAACTGCAGTGCTTGCGTGCGGACCCGCTTCAATGGCAGCGCGCATTCCTGCGCCACCGGCACCGACTATTACTACGTCGTGCTTGTGGAAGTGAGTCTTTGTTGCGGTTTCACTAGCGGGCAATTACTAGGTCCTTACTGAGTTGGGAAGCAGAATTGAGGAAGCATCTCTGGCGAAGCGCCGATAGGGCATGGATCGAAAGTGAAGATAACTAAAGTGCCCAAGGTAACCAACGCAGCACAAACACCCCAGAGAGTAAACACGAGTGTCTTTCGCACGCCTTCTCTTTCGGTGTAGTCATTGACGATGGTTCTCATGCCGTTGGTCCCGTGGATCATGGCTAGCCATAACATCGCTAGATCCCACCACTGCCAGAACGGACCAGCCCATTTACCAGCAACGAAAGCAAAGTTGATTGCCTTGATGCCACCTTCCGGAACAACCAAGTTGGAGATCAAGTGAACAAAGATTAGAACAACTAGAGCCGCGCCGGAAACACGCATGTAAATCCAGCCGTACTTTTCCCAGTTGGCTTGCTTTTTTGACCTAGGAGAGTTTGGGGTCTCTATAACTACTGACATAATCTCCTCCTATCCGAATACGTGCATCAAGTGACGGGGGGCAAAGGCAGCAAACATGACAAATGCGGCTCCAACTACAACCCAGAACATCACGTTCTGGTACTTGGCGCCCTTGCTCCAGAAGTCAATTAGAGCAATGCGAATTCCATTGAAGCCGTGGTACAAAATCGCTGCTACCAATCCAAGCTCAGCGACCCCAATAAGTGGTGTCTGATATGTGGCAATTACTACGTTGTAAGCCTCGGGACTGACCCTAACCAGGGCGGTATCGAGAACATGCACCAAAAGGAAGAAGAAGATGGCAACACCGGTAATCCGGTGCATAACCCAGGACCACATGCCCACTTTTCCGCGGTATAGGGTGCCTGCTGGCATTGTTGGCAAGTATTTCTCCTTGGAGACGAGATTGGCTTTAGGTTAAATTCTAACCCCGAAACAATCGTCCCTATGCTCCTGCGCCCAAGGTGAGCTAGGGTTTTTCTTGTTATGGCAAATCCAAGAAAGCCTAAAGATCGCTTCCATGCAGTTATTCCTGCCGGGGGAGTTGGATCTAGACTTTGGCCACTTTCCAGAGCTTCCGCTCCCAAGTTCCTGCACGATCTAACTGGCTCTGGTCAAACCTTGTTGCAAGACACCTGGGACCGCATTACCCCTTTGTCGTCAGCAGCTCGAACCATGATTGTCACAGGCGAGGCTCACGAACAGGCCGTCATAACCCAAATTCCAGATCTTGACCCTAAGAACCTAGTTATTGAAGCCAGTCCAAAGGACTCAACAGCAGCAATCGCGCTCGCGGCAGCTATTTTGGCCAAGAGAGAGCCGGATGTAATCATCGGAGCCTTCGCCGCTGATCACGTGATCACAGACAGCTTGGCCTTCCAAGATGCAGTGAACCAGGCTATCGAGCTAGCTGCCCACGATCGAATCGTAGTAATAGGTATAACGCCCACCGAACCATCGGTTGGCTTTGGATACATCAAATCAGGAGACCCAATCAAGATGGCTGGGGCACCCTCGGCACTAGAGGTTGAAAAGTTTGTCGAGAAGCCAAAGTTTGAAAGAGCCAAGAAGTACGTAGAGTCGGGCAAGTATCTCTGGAACGCTGGAATGTTCATTGCCCCAGCGGCCCTGCTTCTAAGACAGCTTGCCAAGAGCGAACCCGAACTCCACGCAGCTATCTTGGAGCTAGCCGCTGCCTGGGACACCGACAAAAAAGATGCCACTATTGCCAAGCTCTGGCCAGGGCTCAAAAAAGTTGCAATCGATTACTCGATTGCCGAACCAGCCGCCGAAGCAGGACTCGTTGGTTTGATTCCTGGAAAGTTCAGTTGGCATGACGTTGGAGACTTTGCTGCTATCGCCGAATTGCAATCACAGGGCAGGAAAAACAACCTTGCCGTTTTAGGCGCAGCCAGGGTTTTATCTGATGACTCGAGCGGCATCTTGGTTAGCGAAACCAATCGAATGATTGCGATCATCGGCCTCGAGGACGTAATCATCGTGGACACCCCGGATGCGCTTTTGGTTACCAATAAGGCAAACGCCCAAAAGGTTAAAGCTTTGGTTGACTCTTTAAAGGCAACCGGCCACGACGAGATTCTCTAAAACCAGCCCATTTGTATCAATTTCATCTCGAAACGATATAGCCTCGGCGTTGCGGATATTTACCGCCTGTTTGCCAGTTATTCTTGTCCCATACCGCGAGTTGTGAACGACACGACTCGTACCCAAATAGGAGGAACTAAGTGAAGCTATTTTCACGCTCAAGTGCTGCTAAGGCACTTACGCTAGCTGCTGTTTCAGCACTAGTACTTTCTGGTTGCGCAGCTGCACCAGAAGAAGAAGCTACAGATGCAGCGGCAGTTGATTTTCTTGCATGTGCAGTTTCTGACGAAGGAAACTGGAACGACAAGTCCTTCAACGAAGCTGTTTACAACGGTCTACTCCAGGCAGAAGCTGAACTAGGAGTAACAATCAACGCTCTTGAGTCTGCAACACCTGAAGACTTCGAGCCAAACCTACAGGCGAGCGTTGACGCAGGTTGCGACCTAATCATTGGTGTTGGATTTGCTCTAGGAGATGCAATCACCAAGATCTCTGCTGAGAACCCAGACCTAAACTTTGCTTTGGTTGACTCAACTTCTGAGAGCGCCA
>JBIIME010000055.1:0-6085 GCA_044338175.1 Rhodoluna sp. | reverse complement strand
CATGGAGCGATGACTAATCGAATTCTTAACTTCTGGCTCAAGTTCCGCCGAGGAAACTTCAAACCCTTCTGGAATAAAAATCGGATCGTAGCCAAACCCGTTGGTACCGCTAGCCAATTCGGCAATATGACCTGGAAGCACTCCCGTGAAACTGACCTCGCCTGATTCGCCCACCAAAGAAATGGTGCACACAAAACTTGCGGCCCGATTCCCCGCTGGCACATCTCGAAGCTGCGCCAATACAAGATTGCGGTTTTTCTCGTCGTCCTTATCCCCCGACCAACGGGCCGAAAAGATTCCAGGGGAGCCACCCATGATCTCAACCGCAAGACCTGAGTCGTCGGCGATAGAGGTAATTCCGGTGTGCAAGTAAGCAGCTCTAGCCTTTATTGTCGAGTTCTCAAGAAAGGAGCTGCCGTCTTCAACGGGCTCTGGTCCCTCATAACCTAGAAGCTCCAACCCTGGAACCAGCGGCTCCAAAATGGCGGCAACTTCTTTGACTTTGTGAGCATTGTGGGTAGCTAAAACTAGCTTCAAAACTACGACCTTGCTGTTCTAAGCACTTCTTGCTGGATAGCAGTTAGTTCTTTGGTTCCCTTTAGGGCAAGATCTAACAGAACGTCAAGTTCCTCGCGATCAAAAGGTGTCTTTTCGGCAGTGCCCTGAACCTCGACAAACTTTCCAGAACCTGTGACAACTACGTTCATGTCGGTTTCTGCTCGAACATCCTCGGTGTAAGCAAGGTCCAAAAATGGAACGGTATCAACAATGCCAACCGAGATGGCAGCGATGCTGTCGGAAATTGGCTGCTTCTTTGCTGAGATAAAGCTTTTTTCCTTACCCCACTCGATTGCATCTACCAGTGCGATGTAGGCACCTGTTATAGCTGCAGTTCTAGTTCCACCATCGGCTTGCAAAACATCACAGTCAATAACGATGGTGTTCTCCCCCAGATCTGAAAAGTTAACAACGCTTCTGAGTGCCCGGCCAATAAGTCTTGAAATCTCGTGAGTGCGTCCACCCATTTTTCCTTTGACTGATTCGCGGTCTGATCTATCGTGGGTAGCGCGCGGCAACATTGAATACTCGGCGGTGACCCAGCCTTCGCCCTTGCCAACTTTCCACCTGGGAACACCGGGGGTAAAAGATGCGGTACACAAAACCCTGGTTTCTCCAAAGCTGATCAGCGCGGAGCCTTCTGCGTGAGAAGACCAACCTCGCTCGACAGATACTTTTCTAAGCTCGTCGGGAGCGCGACCATCAATTCTTGTCAACTGCAGTTCCTATCTTTAGAGTTTCTGGACCTTGGAAACTTCTGGACCAAGGAATCTTTTGGCTAGCTTCTCAAAAGCTGCAACATCGCCGGTAGCTCTAAATGCCAGAGTCGGTGCTGATTTGTCTACTCGCAGTAGGTCGTTTTCCATTAGAACCTTGTAAACATCCTTTGCGGTTTCTTCGGCTGAAGAAACTAGAGTAACTTGATCGCCCATGACAAAAGACAGCGCCCCGGTAAGCAGTGGATAGTGAGTGCAACCCAAAACCAGAGTGTCGATGCCACTTTCTTTAAGTGGCATCAGATAGTTCTTGGCGGCAGCAATGATTTCAGGCCCAGAAGTTACTCCCGCCTCGACATACTCAACAAAGCTCGGGCAGGCCACACTTTGTAATTCAATGTCAACGGCAGCTGCAAAAGCATCTTCGTAAGCTTTGGAGTTTATGGTGGCGGTAGTTCCAATCACGCCAACTTTCCCATTCGAAGTCAAAGCAACCGCTCTTCTCACTGCAGGTTGGATCACCTCGACAACGGGAATAGATTTGCCTTTGGTGTACCTTTCTCTGGCATCTCGCAAAACCGCAGCTGAAGCTGAGTTACATGCAATAACTAAAACTTTTACGCCTTCGTCAACAAGCTTGTCCATAACCGCAAGGGCGAGTTCGCGCACCTCGGACAATGGCCTCGGTCCATAGGGAGCGTTGGCGGTATCACCTACGTACAAAACTGACTCGTTTGGCAGCTGATCGATTATTGCTCTGGCAACAGTGAGCCCACCCAAGCCGGAGTCAAAAACTCCAATAGGCGCATTTTGTAGGGTGCTGGTCACGGTCTTCAGTCTATAACTTGGGGCAATTGCTATCAGGGCTAGGCTTAACGGTGTGCTTACCTCCAGTGCATTACTAACCGACCGCTACGAGCTCACCATGCTCCAGGCGGCACTTCGCTCCGGCAAGGCTAATCGTCGCGGAATCTTCGAAGTGTTTTCTCGCAGCTTGGCTGGAGGCAGAAGATTCGGTGTCTTTGCAGGTAGTGGAAGATTGCTGGATCTGATCCAAGACTTTAGATTCGGTAGTTCGGAAATCGAGTGGCTGCTTTCCAACAAAGTAATCGATGATGAAACTGCGACTTGGTTGGCTAACTACAAGTTTTCGGGCAACATCTGGGGATACGCCGAAGGTGAAATTTACTTCCCCTACTCACCCGTCTTGGCTGTGGAGGGAACATTTGCCGAAGCTGTTGTTATAGAGACTTTGATCCTTTCTGTTCTGAACTACGACTCCGCGGTAGCAAGCGCAGCCTCACGAATGGTGACCGCAGCCCAGTCGCGGCCGGTGTCAGAAATGGGTTCTAGAAGAACTGGCGAAAACTCAGCAGTTGCAGCCGCAAGAGCCGCCTACATTGCAGGCTTTAGTGCAACCTCAAATCTTGAAGCTGGTAGAAGTTTTGGAATCCCAACAATGGGAACGGCCTCGCACGCATTTACGCTGCTGCACGAGAGCGAACAGCAAGCCTTCGAAGCTCAACTGAAGGCCTTCGGTACCGAAACCACTTTCTTGGTTGACACGTACAACATCGAGTCTGGAATCAAAAATGCCATTAGCGTTGCCGGTCCAACTCTTGGCGGAGTAAGAATTGACTCCGGGGATCTGCCGATTGAAGTTGCAAAAGCGCGTTTACTTCTAGACCAATTAGGCGCTACCGAAACCAAAATCACAGTTACTAATGATTTGAATGAATACGCAATAGCCTCCTTAGCATCTGCCCCAGTAGATAGCTATGGAGTTGGAACATCAGTTGTTACTGGATCTGGAGTTGCGGCCGCTGGATTTGTTTACAAAATGGTCGCCTACCAAAACGAATCCGGAGACTGGCACACGGTTTCCAAGCAATCGGCAAAAAAATCAAATCTAGGGGGAAGAAAGTTTGCAATTCGAAGGCACTCTGAAGACTCGATTGCAACCACCGAAGTTATTGGAACCGGCACAGCGCCCGAGGCAAAAGCTGGCGATCGCAATTTGCTAGTTCAGCTCGTGACCGATGGAGTACCTGACGACAAGTACCGAGGATCAAAGGGAGTTGAGTTGGCGCGTTTGCATCACGCAAAAGTAAAGTCAGATCTTCCAGCAAGTGCGCTTCGCCTCACCAAAGGCGAGCCTGCTATCCAGACTCTTTTTGTTTAGTCCTTGCCCTCATCGCCTGGCTTTAGCTTGGAGTGAATTTCCTTGCACTTCGGGCAAACCGGGAAGCTTTGTGGGTCGCGTCCTGGAACCCACACCTTGCCGCAGAGCGCCACTACGGGAGTTCCCATAACTGCCGACTCAACAATCTTTTCTTTCTTCACGTAGTGCGAGAATCTCTCGTGATCGCCAGGTTCAAAGAGTTTTGGCTCTAATAGAGTGTCAGTTCCGTAATTAGAATCAGGATTTGTTTGTTCGCTCATGATTACCCCTTTTTAGAACTGGTTAATTCCGCTACAGCACAACATCAAAGGTCAGTCTCTCACCGTCGCGCAATATTTCTATCTTCACTTCGGTGCCAGCTTTTTGTTGTCGGACTGCCGAAGTTAGCTCACTCGCGCTGCTGATTGTCTTCCCGTTTAGTTTTACGACGATGTCATCTGGCCTTAGGCCAATACCCTCTGCTGCTCCGCCCGGGGTAACCTCAATAATTAGTGCTCCGACTGGAAACGCAGAACCGTTGTCTGAAGACATAGCGTCAGCAATGAGCACTCCCAGTACCCCAAATGTTGACTCACCGGTTTCAATAATGTCCTTGGCAATTCTGTCTGCAATGTTCGATGGGATAGCAAAACCAACACCGATGCTGCCGCCCTCTGCTGCTGCGCTCGTCCTCGCAATTGCAACATTGATTCCAATAAGCTCGCCACGAGTATTTACCAAAGCGCCGCCTGAGTTTCCAGGGTTTATCGCTGCATCAGTTTGAATCACTCCAAGGCTTACCGGAGGAAGCGAACTACCTGACCAAAACTCAAGCCCGGTTTCATCAGGGTTCTCAGATGAGGCAACTTGAATAGTTCTATTCAGGGCCGAAACAATTCCTGTTGTCACGGTGGCTTCAAGGCCAAGTGGAGCTCCGATTGCAACTACTTGATCCCCAACGTTAATTTTCGAAGAGTCAGCAAACACCATAGGTATTAGCGGTTTGGTGGTTTCAATTTTGATAACCGCTAGGTCGTTGGTTGGATCTGTTCCAATGATCCGCGCGGGAAACACCTCACGCTCATTTGTGCGCACAGATAGCTCAACGTTTGCTGTAGTTCCCCCCACGGTAACCACGTGGGCATTGGTGAGAATGTAACCATCACTAGTTAGCACAACTCCTGAGCCATTACCCCCTGAGTTTGCAGTGGAAACTCGAATGGTGACTACCGATGGAGACGCCGCGGAGGATGCAGCCGTGACCCAGTTAACGTCTTCAAGGTTGTTCACAACAATTGCTGGTGGCCTGGTGAGGTAGTTCTGCGCCAAAACTCCTGCTCCTGCACCGATGGAGGCACCCATCAAGACTCCCAAAAGGATTGCTGATGTGGCAGTGAAGAATGTAAGTCTTTTTTCCTTGGCCTTTTTTTGCTTAAGTTTCTTGGGCGTGAGAACAACCGGTGGATCAAATAGGAACTGGCTGTTATAACTATTTTTTCTACCGAGACGCTTTGGGTCATGCGGTTGGATGCTCATGTTGTAGGCCTTTCGTCTGCCTTTATCATGGCAAAAAAGTCTGAGGTTATGCGGGGAGTTAGCTGAAGCTTTACCTTCCTATAAGACTATTCCAATTGCCCAAATGTGCTAGAGCCTAGGGGATGCATCCCCAGCTTTTGGGGTTTGCGCTGCACTCCCCGCCAACTAGTAAGAGCTTTGGTGGTTTTGCTGGCACCGCAGGTACCTTGAATGAAACATCAAGGTCTAAAACATTACTCAAAACTGAAATCTGACCCGCTACCGACTGCCAGGTAGTTTCACCAACTAGTCGATAGCTCACAAAATAGTTCGCGATTGCCCAGGCTTGATACTTTCCGGTTTGTTCAAAGCTTCGATTTATGTCTACTCCCTGGATCCGAGTTCCATCGCTAAATTGCCAGCCGAGCCAAGCCGGTGAAAACTGAACCTCGGCCTGTCTACCAAGAATCAGTTGCGATCCATAGTGAAGCGACGGGTTTGAACCAAAAGTAGCCATGTCACCAACCATTAGCTGCGGACCTGGATACACATTTGCCGAAAGCGGATTTGGTGTGAAAGAAACCGCGGCGCTGCTATAGCTTGTAGCTGCAGGAGTGATAGTTGCTGGCGCTGCCGGCTTTGAGGCTGCTGGTTTGCTTGGCGCGCAAACCGATTTGATCCAACGCTCTGCAGCGTCTGGAGACTTTGGCATTTGCTTACGCTGGGCAGCCGTTGGGCAAACTGGCTTCGCAACCGGGTTGATTGTTATGCCGGTAGCAGGTTTTGGTTCGGTTGGAGTTGCTGCTGCCGGTGTGGTTACCTGAACCCCAACACAAACTGTCACCGACCCGGAGTGCATCGCTGACCCGTGAGAAACTCCAGAGCTTCCAGCTCCACCAGTGGAGCACGCCAGCGCAGCGGGAGCTTCAGCAAACATTAAAGCGGAGGTAATTAGCACACTTGAAAAGGCAACTGCAAGTTTTGAGGAGATCGACATAACGAAACGATAAGAAGATTCGTTTTCTAGCGCAGAACTTATGCACAACAAAAAACCCCACCCGAATGGGTGGGGTTTTCTAATTGGTTGCGGGGGCAGGATTTGAACCTACGACCTCCGGGTTATGAGCCCGGCGAG
>JBIIME010000054.1:0-6254 GCA_044338175.1 Rhodoluna sp. | reverse complement strand
AGTTTAAAGGAAGTTATTGGGGCTGGAACTCTGGAAGAGGCGTTTCTAAAGCTTGCTGTTGGAGGAGACAAATGAAGCTAGTTTTCGCAGAGCTTAGAAAGCTCAGCTATTCAAAATCAACCTACGGTTTGACTCTTGCCAGTGTCTTTATTGCTGTTCTTAGCACTGTGGTAACTCCACTAGTTATCGTGGATGATGAAACCGGACTGTTTGGGTCATTACAAGATCAGGCCATAGTCGATGCCGTTTACGCCAACGCCGTTAGCTCATACATTTTTGCAATCATTCTTGGAATCTTGATTATGTCTGGTGAGTTCAGGCACGGAACTGCAGTTGCTACTTTCCTGGCCTCTCCTAAGCGAGCTCGGGTTCTTGGAGCCAAGCTGCTAGTTGCAGCCTTTGCTGGAGCCCTAATGCAGATCATTTCCGCTGGCATTGCCGTTGTCGCCGGTTGGTATACCTTGAGCCTGTTTGAAGATGTTGCTGAACCTGGCGAATCAGTCTTTGTAAACCTGTTCCTTGCAGCACTACTTTCCGGCGCAGTACTTGGGGTTGTTGGTGTCGCAATTGGGTCACTAATTAGAAACCAGTTGATTGCAATTGTCTCCACTCTGGTGTGGCTGTTTGTTGTTGAGCCAATCATTCTGTTGCTCTTTGTTGATGCTGGCAAGTGGTTACCTACCGGTGCAATAACAGGAATGCTTGCGATTGAATTTGAGTCTGTTGCTATTGGAGTCGATACGTCGGATTACCTAACTCCGGGTGTAGCTACCTTGGTGTTGCTTGCCTATGGAGCAGTGTTCTCAATAGTTGCGCTCGTTACAAGCATGAGAAGAGATATCGACTAGGAACGAAGCAGGCTTTCAGCGGCTTCTAGTTCGGGAGCCAAGAACCTGTCTGGTCCAACACCTGGAACTACTTTTCTTAGCTTGGACAACATCTCACCTGTGACCTTGGCAGGCTTTAGCGGAGCGCGCATCTCTAGCGCTCTTGCTGCGGTCACAAGCTCAATAGCTAGAACCCGACGAAGATTGTCCGCTACTTTTCTAAGTTTCCTTCCCGCGTGCCAACCCATCGAAACGTGATCTTCTTGCATCGCAGAAGAAGGAATAGAATCAACGCTTGCTGGAACAGACAATCTCTTATTCTCAGAAACCAGTGCAGCTTGGGTGTATTGAGCAATCATTAGTCCCGAGTCAACACCAGCATCTCCTGCCAAGAAAGGACTTAGGCCGCTCGAGCGATACTTGTCGAGCATGCGATCCGTTCTACGCTCAGAAATAGACGAAAGATCCGTTGCTGCGATAGCAAGGAAGTCAAGAACGTAACCAACTGGCGCCCCGTGGAAGTTTCCGTTGGAAGTAACTTCCCCGGATTCCAGAACCACTGGGTTATCGATTGTTGAAGCAAGCTCCCTAGTTGCAACAAGACTCGCGTGAGTGACGGTGTCCCTAACGGCTCCTGCGACCTGCGGGGCACAGCGGAGCGAATAAGCATCTTGCACCTTGTCGTCGCCTTCTCTATGTGAAGCAACAATTTCTGAGCCGGCAAGGGCCGCAAACATGTTTGCAGCGCTCTTGGCTTGACCTGGATGGGGTCTTAGGGCTTCGTGTAGTTCTGGTCTAAAGACCTGGTCGGTTCCCATTTGAGCCTCAACGCTCATTGCGGCAATTACATCTGCCTGATCGCAGAGTTTTTCTAGATCAGCCAATGCCAGAATCAGCATGCCAAGCATGCCATCTGTTCCATTGATGAGTGCGAGGCCTTCTTTTTCTTGTAATTCGATTGGCTTGATGCCAGCTACCTTCAAGAGAGTTGGAACATCTCTTTCTACTCCGTCACTACCAGTTGCTCTTCCCTCGCCCATCAACACCATCGCGCAGTGAGCCAGTGGTGCAAGGTCGCCACTGCAACCAAGTGAGCCATACTCGTGAACGATCGGTGTGATTCCAGAGTTCAGTAGGTCAACATAGGTTTGGGCAACAACGGGTCTAACTCCAGTTCTGCCGCTAGCTAGAGTCTTTGTTCGAAGAAGCATCAGTGCACGAACAACTTCTTTTTCAACTGGATCACCCATACCTGCGGCATGAGAGCGGATCAAAGACTTTTGTAATTGCACCCTGTCTTCTGGAGCGATGTGCTTATTAGCGAGCGCACCAAAGCCGGTAGAGATTCCATAAACCGGAGTTTCGGCTGCAGCCAAAGATTCGATGTGCGCACGGGTAACTTCCATCTTCTCGAGCGCCTCTTGGGAGATCTCAAGCTTCTCACCGTGTCTTGCTACCCGAACTACCTCGTCCATTGAAAGACCACTTGAATTTAGCGTTACGCTCACTTTTGCTCCTGATAAATAGATTTGCCTGACTTGAAAACTTGAGAAACTAGATCAACACCTGGGCGGTAGCCAAGGTGCAAATAACTTGGTGCATTTAGAATTACTAGATCTGCACTTTGGCCGACAGAAATGGATCCAACGTCTGATCTTCGGAGCGCTTTAGCTCCACCCATAGTTGCCGACCATAAAGCCTGCTCTGGGCTAAAGCCCATTTCTCTAATTGCTATTGCAATGCAAAAAGGCATCGAAGTTGTGTAGCTAGATCCTGGGTTGCAATCGGTAGCAAGGGCAACGCTCACACCGGCGTCAAACAATTTGGCCGCATTTGGGTAAGTGGCTCTGGTTGAAAACTCTGCTCCCGGAACCAAGGTGGCAAAAGTGTTAGAGCCTGCAAGTGCTTCGATGTCTTTGTCGGACAAGTGAGTGCAGTGATCAGCCGAAGCGCAATCCAACTCGACAGCCAGCTGGACTCCCTCGCCTTGAGTTAGTTGATTGGCATGAATTCGCGGCAATAGACCCTGATCTTTTCCAGCTTTCAGGATCTGTCTAGATTGATCAACATCGAAGGCTCCATCGTCGCAGAACACATCAATCCACTTGGCATATGGCAAAACTGAATCAAGCATTTCTCCGGTCACAAGCTCGACGTACTTATCTTCCTTGCCGGCATACTCACTTGGAACAACGTGTGCTCCAAGGAATGTAGTTTCTGGTGTGTGCTTTGAAGCAATCTCTAGTGACCTGGTTTCATCAGCGGTAGTGAGCCCATAACCAGATTTGGTTTCAAAAGTTGTAATCCCTGATTTCTGCATTTCACGAACCAGCCTGAGCATGTTCTGCTCTAAGGCTTCATCGGTTGCTTCGCGGGTTGCTGCAACGGTGGATTTAATTCCGCCTGCGGAATACTTTTCACCTTTCATTCGAGCTTGGAATTCTTTTGATCTTTCTCCAGTAAAAAGTAAGTGCGCGTGGGAATCTACAAAGCCTGGAATTACAGCTTTGCCGGCTACGTCTAAGTAGTTATCCGCATCAGGTACATCACTGGTGTTTCCAACCCAAGCGATTTTGTCATTTTCAATCACTAACGCAGCGTTTTCGATTTCGCCGAGGATACCTGACCCAAGACTATGGTCATTCGTGACTAAAGAGCCAATGTTTGTTATTGCAAGAGACATCAATTTATACGCAACTACTCGGTGTCGAGCATAGGCACGTGCACGTGCTTTGCTCTTGCCACGCCTTGTGCTTCTTTGTACCCAGCATCTGCATGTCTAATGACACCCATTCCCGGGTCGTTAGTCAAAACGCGATTTAGTTTTTCAGCGGCAAGATCTGTTCCGTCAGCAACGGAAACTTGTCCGGCGTGAATTGATCTTCCGATTCCAACGCCACCACCGTGGTGAATCGAGACCCAAGATGCACCGGATGCGATGTTGATCATTGCGTTTAGTAGTGGCCAGTCAGCAATTGCATCTGAACCATCAAGCATTGCTTCTGACTCACGGTAAGGGCTTGCTACCGATCCACAGTCCAGGTGGTCACGACCAATAACAATCGGTGCTGAGACTTCACCTTTCTTGACTAGATCGTTGAACACAGCTCCGGCTTTATCTCTTTCGCCATAACCGAGCCAGCAAATTCTTGCAGGAAGACCTTGAAGCTGCACACGGTCCTGAGCCATCTTGATCCAGCGGTGTAAGTGTTCGTTTTCTGGGAAAAGTTCCAAGATGGCCTGATCGGTGCGATAGATGTCTTTCTTGTCTCCAGAAAGCGCTACCCACCTAAATGGTCCCTTACCTTCGCAAAACAGCGGTCTGATGTATGCGGGTATGAAACCAGGGAACTTGAAGGCGTTTGAATAGCCTCCTTTTCTGGCTTCATCTCTAATGGAGTTTCCGTAGTCAAAAACTTCGGCACCTTTAGCCATAAAGCCAACCATGGCCTCAACGTGCTTAGCCATAGAGGCCTCAGCGCGCTGAGTGAATTCCTCAGGGCTTGATTCCGCATATGCACGGGATTCTTCAACGCTGATCCCTTCTGGAATGTAATAAAGCGGATCGTGAGCGGAAGTTTGATCAGTCACGATATCGATTGGAACATCCCGCTTTAGAAGCTCGGCAAAAATAGTTGCCGCGTTACCTGCTAAGCCAACAGAAATTGCTTTCTTTTCAGACTTGTATCTGACTACACGATCGATTGCATCATCTAAGTTGTCTGCAAGCTCATCTAGGTAGCGATCTTGAATTCTTCTGCGAAGACGTGACTCATCAACGTCAACAATCAAACATGTTCCTTCATTCATAGTCACAGCAAGAGGCTGCGCTCCACCCATACCGCCACAACCACCAGTCAAAGTCAGTGTTCCAGCAAGAGTGCCGCCAAATCTCTTTGCAGCAACCGCTGCAAATGTTTCGTAAGTTCCCTGCAAGATTCCCTGGGTTCCGATGTAGATCCAAGATCCTGCAGTCATCTGCCCATACATAGTTAGTCCAAGATGCTCGAGTCTGCGAAACTCTGGCCAGTTAGCCCAGTCACCAACCAAGTTGGAGTTAGCAAGCAATACTCTTGGTGCCCACTCGTGAGTTCTAAAAACACCAACTGGTTTTCCAGACTGGACCAGCATGGTTTCGTCGTTTTCTAAATTAGTGAGAGTTTTAACAATCGAATCAAAGCTGGCCCAGTTTCTAGCAGCTTTACCGCTACCGCCATAAACAATTAGCTCTTCTGGATACTCAGCTACTGCTGGATCTAGGTTGTTGTGAAGCATTCGAATAGCTGCTTCTTGACCCCAACCCTTCGCGGTCATGGCCGAGCCAGTGGCTGCGTGAAGTGCGCCTCGAGTGCTCTGGGTCATTTTGTTCCTCCATCAACTTTGATGTTTTCTTGTGCCTGATAACAGGGTAATCTCAAATCAATTCGAGTATTACCCAGTCTGAAATGGAGCGGAAATGACCGAAGATCCGCTCTGGCCAAGGGCCTCCAGCTGGCTAGCGCCAGCTGGCTCTGAGAGGGCTGAGCTAGGACTATTTGGAGTCCTGGCCTCTGAGACATCCATTTCGGCTACCGGAGCCAATGCCACCCCAGCAGAAATTCGAGTCGCACTAGCCAGGTACTCGACCTTTAGTCACAGCCAAAACCAAGACCTACGACAGCTTAGTTTTTTAGATTTTGGAGACTCAGAAACACCGGATTCGAAAGACGGCGAAGAAATAACCAAAGCCTTAGCAAACAAAGTTTCAAAACAAACGGATCTATCAATTGCGCTCGGCGGCGATAACTCAATTACCTATGCGGTGATGCAAGGAGTTTTTGGTGAAGAGCTTTCTTCTGTGGGGCTGATAACACTTGATGCCCATCACGATCTTCGTGATGGAGTATCTAACGGTTCACCGGTAAGACGATTAATCGAAGCTGGATTACCCGGATCAAGTGTTGTCCAAATTGGCATAAACGATTTTTCTAATTCAGCAGACTATGCCGAGCGTGCTAAGGATTATGGAATTCATGTAATTCCAAGATCTGCTCTAAGAAACAGATCTGTTGAAAGCGTCATCAACGAAGCACTTGATTTTCTTGGCAACAAGAAACTGCATGTTGATATCGACATGGATGTTTGTGATCGCTCTGTTGTCCCTGCCTGCCCAGCTGCCGCGCCAGGTGGAATTTCTGCAGATGAGCTAAGACAATTTGCTTTTCAAATTGGAAAAGCAAAACAGGTGAAATCTGTCGACATTACAGAGATAGACGCGATGGCAGATAGTGCTGATGGCAGAACTGTTCGACTTGGTGCGCTAACTGTTTTGGAGCTGGCCAGCGGCTTAGCTTCTCGCCAAAGTGATTAGTCTTCTTGACTAAAGAAGACAACTTTTTCTTCAGTGAAGTGGTGCGGCGCATCTGGGCCAAGCTCTCGTCCCATACC